>NZ_JBHVER010000012.1:0-83552 GCF_042802195.1 Kitasatospora sp. NPDC057500
GGCTCCCAGTAGACGACTGGGTTGATAGGCCGGATATGGAAGCCCTGTGAGGGGTGGAGTTGACCGGTACTAATAGGCCGAGGGCTTGTCCTCAGTTGCTCGCGTCCACTGTGTTGTTCTGAAACAACGACCCCCGCCTTTTACGGGTGGGTGCGGTTGACAGTTTCATAGTGTTTCGGTGGTCATAGCGTGAGGGAAACGCCCGGTTACATTCCGAACCCGGAAGCTAAGCCTCACAGCGCCGATGGTACTGCAGGGGGGACCCTGTGGGAGAGTAGGACGCCGCCGAACAAATTTTGAGAAGAACCCCCGCCGGTATTCCGGCGGGGGTTCTTCGCGTTCACGGTTGACGTATCGTCAAAGCATGGACGATGGAACGGCAACAACGGGCGACGCGATCACGGTCCTCGCCTCCGACGTACTGCGGCCGGCACAGCGGGACGAGGCCCTGCGGGTCCTGGCGGACGCCCAGGCCGCGGACGGCCGGGAGGCCGTGTCCGAGCAGGGGCGCCTTCGCCTGCGCTCCTCGGAGACGGCGCGGACCGGGGTGACCCATTTCCTCGCAGCGACCGGCGCCGCCGGGACCGACACCGTCGGCTACGGCCAGCTGGAGGTCCCGGGGAGCGGTGACGCCAACCCGGCCGCCGAGCTCGTCGTGGCGCCGGCCGCCCGCGGGCGGGGCTTCGGGCGGCCCCTGGTGGACGCCGTGCTCGCCGAGGCCGGGCGGGCCGGCCGGCCGCACGTCGACTTCTGGGTGCACGGCGGACACCCGGCAGCCCGGCACCTGGCCGCGCGCTACGGGGCCGAGCTGGTCCGCGAGCTGCGGCAGATGCGCCGCACCGGGCCGCAGACCGAGGTCGTCCCGCTCCCGGACGGGATCGAGCTGCGGACGTTCCGGCCCGGTGCGGACGACGCGGAGTGGCTCCGGCTGAACGCCCTCGCCTTCGCCCACCACCCGGAGCAGGGCTCCTGGACCGAGCGTGACCTCGCCGACCGGCTGGCCGAGCCGTGGTTCGACCCGGCCGGCTTCTTCATCGCCACCCGGGACGGCAAGCCGGTCGGCTTCCACTGGACCAAGGTGCACCCGGCGACCGCGGCCGAGCCGGCGCTCGGCGAGGTGTACGTGGTGGGCGTCGATCCGGCGGAGCAGGGCAGCGGCCTCGGCCGGGCGCTGACCGCAGCCGGCCTGCGCCACCTGACGGGCGGTGACACCGCCGCCGGCGAGCGCGGTCTGGACACCGTTCTGCTGTACGTCGACGCGGACAATCCGGCGGCCGTCCGGGTGTACGAAAGGCTCGGATTCACCGTCCACGAAGTCGATCTGATGTATCGCGCGGACGTCGCGGGGAAGAATTCCCGGTAGCCGAGTCCCGGTGACCGAGGGTGACCATGAGAACAGCGCGCTCCGGCGCCGCCTAGCGGAGAAAACGGGGCCGGGGCAACGGGCGTGCGCCTGTCGCCCCGGCCCTGACCGCCTCAGCTTTCCTCCTGGCCATGCGGTGTTTACCGTGGATTCAATTAATGCCGCGAAGATCACAGGATGAAGTCCGTAGTGTCTCGCTCGTGCAGCATCGGTCGGCACGTGCCGACCGGTTCTGTGACGACCGCGCCGGGTGGTTGGGCGTTGGTGATGGGCGAGGGCGACGGCCCGAAAAGCATTTCGCGTCCGGACGCCGTCCTGCTGGAGGAGCTGGAGCCCATGAGCATCCCCCGCCCCGTCCCTGCCCCGCTGTCCCCGCCCGCGCGGATGTCCAGCGCGCTCGGGATACCGCCGGAGTTGACGGTCACCGATGAGCAGGACCTGGAGGAGCTGCCGCAGGGCCGCTTCCTGGACCGTGAGCGCAGCTGGCTGGCGTTCAACGAACGAGTGCTCGAACTGGCGGAGGATCCGGGGATACCACTCCTGGAACGCGCCAAGTTCCTGGCGATCTTCGCGAGCAACCTCGACGAGTTCTTCATGGTCCGGGTGGCCGGCCTCAAGCGGCGGATCGCCACCGGCGTCGCCCAGCGCAGCGCGTCCGGGCTCCAGCCGCGCGAGGTGCTGGACCTCATCTGGACCCGCTCGCGCGAGCTGATGGCCCGCCACGCCGCCGCCTTCCAGCAGGAGGTGCTGCCGGACCTCGCCGCCGAGGGGATCGAGGTGGTCCGCTGGTCCGAGCTGGCGGAGAAGGAGCAGGCACGGCTGCACACCCTGTTCCGGCAGAAGATCTTCCCGGTCCTCACCCCGCTGGCGGTGGACCCGGCGCACCCCTTCCCCTACATATCGGGACTCTCCCTCAACCTGGCGGTCGTGGTGCGCAACCCGGTCTCCGGGCACAAGCACTTCGCCAGGGTGAAGGTGCCGCAGTCGCTGGCGCGCTTCCTGGAGGCCTCCCCGCAGCGGTACGTGCCGCTGGAGGACGTCATGGGGGCGCACCTGGAGGAGCTCTTCCCGGGCATGGAGGTGCTCGCCCACCACGCCTTCCGGGTCACTCGCAACGAGGACCTGGAGGTGGAGGAGGACGACACCGAGAACATCCTCAAGGCCCTGGAGAAGGAGCTGATGCGGCGGCGCTTCGGCCCGCCGGTGCGGCTGGAGGTCGAGGAGTCGATCGACCCCTACATCCTGGACCTGCTGGTGCGGGAGCTGAACATCACCGAGGCGGAGGTCTTCCCGCTGCCCGGCCCGCTGGACCTCACGGGGCTGTTCGGCATCGCCGGGCTGGACCGGCCGGAGCTGAAGTACCCGAAGTTCGTGGCGGGCACCGCGCGCGGCCTGACCGACGTCGAGTCGGCGTCGCAGCCGGACATCTTCGCCGCGATGCGCGAGCGGGACGTGCTGCTGCACCACCCGTACGACAGCTTCTCCACCTCGGTGCAGGCCTTCCTGGAGCAGGCCGCGGCCGATCCGGACGTGCTGGCGATCAAGCAGACGCTGTATCGGACCTCGGGCGACTCGCCCATCGTGGACGCGCTGATCGACGCGGCGGAGTCCGGCAAGCAGGTGCTGGTGCTGGTCGAGATCAAGGCGCGCTTCGACGAGCAGGCCAACATCAAGTGGGCCCGCAAGCTGGAGGAGGCCGGCTGCCACGTGGTCTACGGCCTGGTCGGGCTGAAGACGCACTGCAAGCTGTCGCTGGTGGTCCGGCAGGAGGGTGACACCCTGCGCCGGTACTCGCACGTCGGCACCGGCAACTACCACCCGAAGACGGCCCGGCTGTACGAGGACCTCGGTCTGCTGACCTCGGACCCGCAGGTCGGCGCGGACCTCTCGGACCTCTTCAACCGGCTCTCCGGCTACTCGCGCCGCGAGTCCTACCGCCGGCTGCTGACCGCCCCGCGCGGACTGCGCGACGGCCTGGTGGCGCGGATCCACAACGAGATCGCCAACCACCGGGCCGGCCGTGCGGCGCACGTGAAGCTCAAGGTCAACTCGATCGTCGACGAGGCCGTGATCGACGCGCTGTACCGGGCCTCGCAGGCCGGGGTGCCGGTGGACGTGTGGGTGCGCGGAATCTGCGCGATCCGGCCGGGGGTGCCGGGGCTGAGCGAGAACATCCGGGTGCGCAGCATCCTGGGGCGCTTCCTGGAGCACTCGCGGATCTTCGTCTTCGGCAACAACGGCGATCCGGAGGTGTGGATCGGCAGCGCCGACATGATGCACCGCAACCTGGACCGCCGGATCGAGGCGCTGCTGCGGATCACCGACCCGGCGCACCGGGCCGAGCTGTCCGGGCTGCTCGACCTCGGGATGTCGGACGAGACGGAGTCCTGGCACCTGGGGGCGGAGGGGTCCTGGACCCGGCACGCCCAGGACGGCGAAGGCAAGCCGTTGCGCCACGTCCAGGACCTGCTCATCGACTCGCGTCAGCGCCGTCGGGCCGCCACCGCCCGATGACCGCCGGTCGCCGCCACGACCCCGCTGATGCCAGACGTGACGACGCCAGACGTGCCGACGTGAGCCGCGACGCCGCGCGGCGGGCCCGCACCGCACCGACCGGTGCGGGCCCCGCCGCCGGGGGACACGACGGGACGAGACTCGACGACGCGACCGCGCGACCCACCGACGCGAGCCGCTGAGCGGTAGGGACCCGCTGAGCGGTCGGCCACCAGCCCCGGGGACGGCCCCGGGGGAACGGGGATCTACCTAGCCATGACCGATGCGCCGATGACGGCCCAGGCGGCCTCCACCGCGACCGCCGGGGACATCCTCTCCAGCCATCTCACCGCCCTGGCGGGCGCGTTCCTGCGCGCTCTGCCGCTGGCGGTGGGCGAGGTCGGTGCGAGACCGGGTGCGTCCGTGGTCCCGTCGGCGGGTACGGCGGACCTGCTGCGGGCGGTGCGGCGGATCAGCGGGCTGCTGACCACCTTCTCCGCCTCGTTCGAGCCGGTCTGGGCGCAGGAGTCGCGGACCGAGCTGGCGTGGCTGTTGAACCTGCTGGCGCTGGAGCCGGGGTACGTGCGGCGGTCGGCCCGGCTGCTGGGGGCGCTGGACGGGCTGAGCGGCAGCGAGGCGGAGGGGCCGGGCATGCTGGCCGGCCACGCGGGGGCACCGAAGGCGCGGGCGCTGCTGGACCGGCAGCTGACCCTGGCCCGGACCAGGGCGCACTCGACGGTGCTGCAGGAGCTGCGTTCGGCCCGGCTGCACGCGCTGGCCGACCGGATGACGCTGCTGGTGGCGGAGGCGCCGCTGGCGGAGTCGGCGGACGGCCGGGCGGGGGCGGTGCTGGTGCCGCAGGCGGCGGCCGCGTTCGGGGCGCTGGCGGCGAGCGCCCAGCAGCTGCCGTTGCAACGGGCGTCGACGCCGTACGGCGGGGACGGGCTGCGTCGGCTGGGGGCGGTGCCGAGCGCGCGGGGCGCGCTGGACGCGGACGCGGCGCTGGCGGCGGACGACGCGCCGTGGCACCGGACGAGGGGGCTGGTGAAGCGGGCCCGGTACGCGCTGGAGGTGTGCGGGCGGCCGTCGGCGGTGCTGGACGAGCTGGACCGGGTGCTGCTGCGGCACCAGGAGGCGTCGGAGGCGGCGGTGACGGCGGCGACGGCGGCGCGCACGCCGCGGATCACCCCGGCGACGGCGTACGTGCTGGGCGTGGTGCACGCGGACCAGCGGCTGGAGGTGGAGGCGGCGCGGTACGCCTTCGGGCGGCGGTGGCCGGAGCTGCCGCCGGGTACGGAGGCGTGGCTGGAGCTGCCGCCGGCCGAGGGCTGGGGGGCGGCGGCGGAATCGCGGACGGTCTGAGGTGGGCGGGCGGCCGGTGCCGGAGGAGGGCCGGAGCGCGGGGGAGCGTCCGGTCGGCCGGGCGGGGTCCGACCGGACGGTGTACGGCGGGCCGGTGGTGCTGGCGGCGGGGGCGGTGCTCTGGCTGCCGGGGCGCCCGAAGAAGGGCGGTGGGCTGGGCCGGCCGCGGATCGCGGTGATCCACCGGCCGAAGTACGACGACTGGAGCCTGCCGAAGGGGAAGCTGCACCCCGGCGAGGACGTGGTCGGGGCGGCGCTGCGCGAGGTGCGGGAGGAGACGGGGTTCTGCTGCGTGCTGGGGCCCGAGCTGCCGACCCAGCACTACGTGGCGCAGGGCCGCCCGAAGGAGGTCCGGTACTGGGCGGCGGTGCCGACGGCGGGCGGGTTCCGGCCGAGCCGGGAGGTGGACCGCCTGGAGTGGCTGCCGGCCGGGAAGGCGCGGGCGCGGTTGAGCCGGGAGCAGGACCGGCTGCTGGTCGACGCGTTGCTCGAACTGCTGGGCGCCAGGCCAGTGCGGTTGCGGGGCCGGGAGACGTGAAGGAACAGTGGAAGTGATCTCCCTGCGCTCTTGCCGTGACGCAACCGTTACTACCTGACGTAGTTTCCTGTCATCCGTTCGAGGTTCACTCCCCGTTCACTTCCGACCGGCTGACGCGTCACCTACCCGGCCTAACTTCAGTAGCACCGGCGGGCCGAACGGGCCCCGGACCTCAGCAAAACCCGTGCTTCGCCCTGCTCTGCGGGGCTCGTGCCGGGCAATGCCACAGAAAGGGACACCCTGTGAAGCTCCAGCGGAACGGCCGCTCCAAGGCCCTCGCGATCGGTGCCATGGCGCTCGTTGGCTCGCTGTCGCTCGCCGCGTGCGGCTCGGACGATAACAACACCGACGCCGCCCCGGCGGGCTCCAGCGGCGCCGCGGCCCCCGCCGCGATCAACTGTGGCTCGAAGCCGACCGCGCTGGTCGCCGCGGGCTCCACCGCGCAGGGCAACGCGATCGACATCCTGAAGAACAACTTCGAGGCGGCCTGCAAGGGCGCCACCGTCAACTACGGTGGCGGCGGCTCCGGTGCCGGTGTCCAGCAGTTCAACCAGGGCAAGATCCAGTTCGCCGGCTCGGACTCGGCGCTGAAGCCGGCCGAGGTCGAGGCCAGCAAGGCCGCCTGCACCGGTGGCCAGGGCATCAACCTGCCGCTCGTCGCGGGCCTGATCTCGATCGTCTACAACGTGGACGGCGTGGACAACCTGGTCCTGGACGCCCCGACCATCGCGAAGATCTTCGACTCGCAGATCGTCAAGTGGAACGACCCGGCCATCGCCGCCCTGAACCCGGGCGCCAAGCTGCCGGACGCCGACATCCAGGCCTTCCACCGCACGGACGACTCGGGCACCACCGAGAACCTGACCAAGTACTTCGCCAAGACCTCGGGCGGCGCCTGGGCCTACCCGGCCAGCAAGGCCTGGGCGGGCAAGGGCGGCCAGGGCGCCAACGGCTCGGCCGGTGTCGCGGCCCAGGTGAAGCAGGTCAAGAACTCGATCAGCTACGCCGAGCTGTCCTTCGCCCAGACGAACAACCTGAAGAGCGCCGCCATCAACACCGGCGCCGCCAAGCCGGTCGAGGCCACCGCCGCCAACGCCGCCAACACCTTCGCCAAGGCGCAGATCGCCGGCACCAACAGCAGCGACCTCGCGCTGACCCTCGACTACGCGACCAAGGAAGAGGGCTCCTACCCGCTGGTCCTGGTCACCTACGAGATCGCCTGCGACAAGGGCAACAAGGCCGACACCCTCGACACCCTGAAGGCCTTCCTGGCGTACACCGCCAGCGACGCGGGCCAGAAGGCGATCGGCGACGCGGGCTACGTCCCGCTGCCGAAGTCGCTGACCGAGAAGGTGAACACCGTCATCGGCTCGCTCGCCTGACCCAGTAGGACCTCCGCTGGGGCGGCCCCGTGAACGAGGGGGGCCGGGGCCGCCCCAGCGGGAAGTACCGACGAGCAAAGCACCACGTCCGGGGCACCGCCGCCAGGGTGCCGCCCCCTCGGGGCAGCGGCACCACCAGACCGGAGTAGACCAATGACTTCATCCACCCCTGCCGCCCCGCGGGGCAGGGAACGCCGTCCGCGCGACAGCCGGGTCGGCGACAAGATCTTCATGAACCTGTCCCGCGGGTCGGGCATCCTGCTGCTGGTGGTCATGGCCGCCATCGCGGGCTTCCTGACCTGGCGCTCGGCCATCGCGCTGAGCAAGAACGAGGGCAACTTCCTCACCACCTTCGAGTGGACGCCGGACGCCCCGGAGCCGGTCTTCGGCATCGCCGTCCTGGCGTTCGGCACCATCGTCAGCGCGCTGATCGCGATGCTGATCGCCGTCCCGGTGGCCATCGGGATCGCGCTGTTCATCTCCCACTACGCGCCGCGCCGGATCGCCCAGCCGTTCGCCTACCTGGTGGACCTGCTGGCGGCCGTGCCCAGCATCATCTACGGCCTGTGGGGCGCGCTCTTCCTGGTGCCGCACCTCAGCGGCCTGAACAGCTGGCTGGACGAGTACCTCGGCTGGACGTACATCTTCGACCAGTCCCGCACCGGCACCACCCCGCGCAACCTGTTCACCGTCGGCATCCTGCTGGCGATCATGGTCCTGCCGATCATCACCGCGGTCAGCCGTGAGGTCTTCCGGCAGGTGCCGCGGATGCACGAGGAGGCGGCGCTCGCCCTCGGCGCGACCCGCTGGGAGATGATCCGCACCGCGGTGCTGCCGTTCGGCCGCCCCGGCATCATCTCGGCCTCGATGCTCGGCCTCGGCCGCGCGCTCGGCGAGACCATCGCGGTCGCCGTCGTGCTCTCCTCCAGCAACGTGCTCTCGCTGCACCTGCTGGACCCGGGCGGCGGCACCTTCGCGCAGAACATCGCGCTGAAGTTCAACGAGGCCCAGCCCTTCGGCCGGGACGCGCTGATGGCCTCCGGCCTCGTCCTGTTCGTGATCACCCTGCTGGTGAACGGTGCCGCGCGGCTGATCGTCGCCCGCCGCAAGGAGTACTCGGGGGCCAACGCATGAGCGCCGCTACGACCTCGGTTCCGGCGGACGCCCGCCCGGTGGGCCGTCCGCTGACCGCCAACCGGCTGCCGAAGTGGACCCCGGCCGCGGTGGCCGCCGGCTCCATCGTCCTCGGCGTCGGCATCGGCATGGTCGGCGGCCTGGAGAGCAAGCTCCAGTGGGGCCTGATCTCCGCGATCCTCTTCGTCGTCATCAGCTACGTGCTCTCGGCCCAGGTCGAGGGCCGCCGCCAGGCCAAGGACCGGCTCGCCACCTCGGTGGTCTGGGTCGCCTTCATCCTGGCCGTGGTGCCGCTGCTCTCGCTGACCGTCTACACGATCCAGCAGGGCGCGAGCGTCGTGGACGGCAACTTCCTCACGCACTCGATGATGGGCGTGCGGTCGGCCGGCCCCGGCGGCGGCATCTACCACGCGCTGATCGGCACCCTGGAGCAGGTCGGCCTGGCCACCCTGATGGCGGCCCCGATCGGTCTGCTGACCGCCGTCTACCTGGTCGAGTACGGCCGCGGCACGCTCGCCAAGGCGGTCACCTTCTTCGTCGACGTCATGACGGGTGTCCCGTCGATCGTCGCCGGTCTGTTCATCCTGTCCTTGTGGAACATCGCCCTCGGCTTCAACTACTCCGGCTTCTCGGGCAGCCTCGCGCTGGCGATCCTGATGATGCCGGTCGTGGTCCGCTCCACCGAGGAGATGCTCAAGCTCGTCCCGAACGAGCTCCGCGAGGCGTCGTACGCGCTCGGCGTGCCGAAGTGGAAGACCATCCTGCGGATCGTCCTCCCCACCGCCATCGGCGGCATCACCACCGGTGTGATGCTCGCGGTCGCCCGCATCACGGGTGAGACCGCCCCGGTGATGATGCTGGTCTTCGGCGCCGCCTACATCAACAACAACCCGTTCGACGGACCGCAGCAGTCGCTGCCGATGTACATCTGGCAGCAGTACGCCGTGGTGAACAACGACTACGGCTACGCCCGCGCCTGGGGTGCCGCGCTCGTGCTGATCGCCTTCGTGATGGGGCTCAACCTCATCGCCCGGGGCATCGCCCGCTGGCGCTCGCCCAAGGCCGGACACTGAGCGACCGACTGACGTACGACGAAGACTGAGAGAAGACGAACGATCATGGCCAAGCGCATCGACGTCAGCGGACTGTCCGCCTACTACGGCTCCACCAAGGCCATCGAGGACATCTCGATGTCCATCGAACCCCGCTCGGTGACGGCCTTCATCGGTCCCTCCGGCTGCGGCAAGTCCACCTTCCTGCGGACCCTCAACCGGATGCACGAGGTCATCCCGGGCGCCCGCGTCGAGGGCAAGGTGCTCCTGGACGACGAGAACCTGTACGGCTCCAGCGTCGACCCGGTCGCCGTCCGCCGCGCGGTCGGCATGGTCTTCCAGCGCCCCAACCCGTTCCCGACCATGTCGATCTACGACAACGTGGTCGCCGGCCTGAAGCTCGCGGGCGTTCGCAAGAAGTCCGTGCTGGACGGCGTGGTGGAGAAGTCGCTCAAGGGCGCCAACCTCTGGAACGAGGTCAAGGACCGGCTGAACAAGCCGGGCGCCGGCCTCTCCGGCGGTCAGCAGCAGCGTCTGTGCATCGCCCGTGCCATCGCGGTCGAGCCGCAGGTCCTGCTGATGGACGAGCCCTGCTCCGCCCTCGACCCGATCTCCACCCTCGCCATCGAGGACCTGATCGGCGAGCTGAAGTCCCAGTTCACCATCGTCATCGTGACGCACAACATGCAGCAGGCGGCCCGCGTCAGCGACCGCACCGCCTTCTTCAACCTGGCCGGCGTCGGCCAGCCGGGCAAGCTGATCGAGCTCGACGACACCCAGCGGATCTTCTCCAACCCGTCCGTGCAGGCGACCGAGGACTACATCTCCGGCCGCTTCGGGTGACCGGTCCGCCCGGTCCCCGGGCGGCGCTCCACAAGCTGCTCCGTGGTGCTGCATGGCGGTGCCGCCGCGGGGCATGAGAAGGGCCCGCCCCCCGAGATGTGGGGGGCGGGCCCTGTCGTGTCCGGCCCTGCCGCGGGCGGCCCTGTCGCCGGCGTGCCGTGCGGTCAGCCCCAGAACAGGTGGACGAACCAGTACATCAGCGCGGCGACGACGGCGGCCGCCGGCATGGTGATGAACCAGCCGAGCACGATGTTCTTGGCGACGCCCCAGCGCACCGCGCGGATCCGCTTGGTGGCGCCGGCGCCCATGATCGCCGAGGTGATCACATGGGTGGTGGAGATCGGCGCCTTGAAGACGAACGAAGTGATGTACATGACCGTCGAGGCCGTCGCCTCGGCGGCGAAGCCCTGCGGCGGGTCCAGCTCGATGATCTTCCGGCCCAGGGTCCGCATGATCCGCCAGCCGCCGGCGTAGGTGCCCAGCGAGAGCATCGTCGCGCAGGAGATCTTCACCCAGACCGGGATCGGGTCGCCCTGGGTCTGGTGGCCGGAGATGACCAGGGCCATCACCACGATGCCCATGGTCTTCTGCGCGTCCTGCAGGCCGTGCGCGAGCGCCATCGCGGCGGCCGAGGCCGTCTGGGCGACCCGGAAGTTGCGCTTGGCCCGGTGCGGGTTGGCCCGCCGGAAGAGCCAGAGGATCGCCAGCATCACCAGGAAGCCGCCGACCAGGCCGACCACGGGCGACACGATCATCGGGATGACGATCTTGTCGATGACGCCGCTCCAGATCACCTCGGTGCCGCCGGCCAGCGCCGCGCCCACCATGCCGCCGAACAGCGCGTGCGAGGAGGAGGACGGCAGACCGAAGTACCAGGTCACCAGGTTCCAGGCGATGGCGCCGACCAGCGCGGCGAACAGGATCGCCATGCCGCGGTCGCCGGTGGGGGTCTCGATGATGCCCTGCGAGACGGTGTGCGCCACCCCGCTGCCCAGGAAGGCGCCCGCCAGGTTCATCACCGCGGCCATCGCCAGGGCCGCCCGGGGCGTCAGCGCCCGGGTGGAGACCGAGGTCGCGATCGCGTTGGCCGAGTCGTGGAAGCCGTTGGTGTAGGTGAAGAAGAACGCGACACCGACGACGGCGATGAGTGCTGCCATGTCCACGGGGGTCAGGACTCCTTGACCGCGATGGTCTCCACCGTGTTGGCGACGTGCTCGAACGCGTCCGCGGCCTGTTCGAGGACGTCCACGACCTGCTTCAGCTTGAGCACCTCGATGGCCTCGTACTGGCCGGAGAAGAGGTGGGCGAGCAGCTTGCGGTGGATCTGGTCGGCCTGGTTCTCCAGCCGGTTGACCTCGATCCAGTACTCGGTCAGGTTGGACATGCTCCGCAGGTTCGGCATCGCCTCGGCGGTCAGCTCGGCGGCGCGGGCCAGGACCTCGATCTGCTGCTCGATGCCCTTCGGCAGGGTCTGGATGTCGTAGAGGACGACCAGGTCGACGGCCTCCTCCATGAAGTCCATGATGTCGTCCAGCGACGAGGCGAGGTTGTAGATGTCCTCGCGGTCGAAGGGCGTGATGAAGGACGAGTTCAGCTGGTGGAAGATCGCATGGGTGGTGTCGTCTCCGGCGTGCTCGGCGGCGCGCATGCGCTCGACGATCTCCGCGCGGGCCGACACGTCTGATCCCAGCAGTTCCAGCAGGAGCTTGGAGCCGACGACGAGGTTCTCCGCGGCTGCGGCGAACATGTCGTAGAAGCTCGTCTCCTTCGGGGTCAGGCTAAAACGCACGGAAATCTCCGATGTGCGGGGTAGGGGACTGAACGATGCTAGGTGCAACCGAGCGCCATCACGCAAATGGGGTGCTCGAAGAGGAGCCGGAACCTCCCCTTCCGTTCGGCTGCCGCAGCAGTGGATCCGATCCGCACCACAGGTGCGGGCATGAGCCCCCAGTCTGACGGAACCTCGCCCGGATTGCCCCTGCCGTGCGGCGGGAAGAGCGGGGTGTTCCCCGGACGGGGGAACCGCGCCGGACGCGTCCGCTCGCGGTCGGGCACGCCGGAGGAACACCACGAAGGGCCCCGGTGTTGGACACTGGAGGCCGACGCAGCCACCAGGCACTCAGACGAAGGCGGGCCGATGACCACCACGCAAGCGCGCACCGAGCCGGAGCAGGCGCCCGGGGCGGAACCGCACGGAGAGCACGTTGCACTCCCGAAGGCGCCGGACGCCGAGCCGGGCCACGGGGCCCACGGCGGCCACGGCCCGCACGGGTACAGCGCCCAGAAGGACGCGCACCTCAAGCGACTGCGCCGGATCGAGGGCCAGATCCGCGGCCTCCAGCGGATGGTCGACGAGGACGTCTACTGCATCGACGTGCTCACCCAGGTCTCGGCCAGCACCAAGGCGCTGCAGTCCTTCGCTCTCTCGCTGCTGGAGGAGCACCTGCGGCACTGCGTCGCGGCCGCGGCCGAGGAGGGCGGCACCGAGCTGGACGCCAAGGTCGCCGAGGCCACCGCGGCGATCGGCCGGCTGCTGCGCAGCTGACCCCGGTCTAGGCCCTCTCTTTCGGATCACGCCAGGCGGTCGCCGCCGGAGCACGCACCTCGCCGGCTTGTCGTCGGTCGCCGATGGCCCCCAGCCTGGCGGCCGGGAGGTGCCCCCACCGCATGGACTCCCTCCTCCGCACCGCCGATGCACGCCCTCCAGCGACGCCCACTGGTCCGACGTGATCCGAAAGAGAGGGCCTAGTCCGCGCGGTCCTGCGGGCGCTCCAGCTCCTGCGGGCGCTCCAGGTCCTGCGGGCGCTCCAGGTCCGGCGAGGCCTGCGGGGCCCGGACCGGCCCGGCGGCCGGACCGCCGTCGGGCCGGTCGAGCAGCACCTCGTCGATCCGCTCGGTCGGCAGCCGGTCGCCGATGCTGGCCGTGGCGGCGATCATCAGCTCGCCGGCCAGCTCGATCTCGTCGAGGGCCGCGTCGTCGTGGCCGCCGCTGCGACCGCCCGTGGACGCCATCACCTGCACCACCCCTTCAGCGCCTCGCCAGCCCGGGCGGCAGCCACCCGACGTCCAGCCTAGGCACTTCGGAGCCCGTCCACATGGCACGGACGGGCCATCTCGGCGCCGCCGAAACGGGTGGGCCCGGGGGCTTCGGGGCCCACCCGGAGCGGCGGCCTCCCTCGCGCCCGCGCCCGCGGCGCCCGCGCAGGCCCCCTCGGCGCGCTGCTTCGGCGCGCTACTTCGGGCTCTCGCCGGGCTTCATCGCGAAGATGTCCGCGGCCGGCGGCTCGGCCGCCTCCACCGGTGCGCCGAAGTCGCTCAGCGTGGTGGTCGAGACCACCTTCACCTGGTCCTTCGCCTCCTTGGAGCCGGCCACCCCGGCGAAGGTGAAGACCTCGACCACCTTGTGCAGCCGGCCCTGGTCGTCCAGCCAGACGTCGTAGGGGACCTCCTTCACCGTGAAGGTCTGCGCCCCCATCCGCAGGCCGTCGCCGCCGCGCCCGCCGGTGGCGTCGGCCGCCTTGGCGAGGTCCAGGGTGCCGCGGTAGTGCTTCAGCGCCACCCCGCCGACCGTCTCGGGGCCGACCAGCTCGGCCTTCTGGGCGCCGCGCAGCGCGCCCGCCGCGGAGGACGGGTCGGTGGCGCCGCCACTGACCAGGTTGCCGTCCGGCAGCTGACGGACGTCCAGCTTGACCCACTTGCCCTCCGGCACCTTGGCGCCGCTGTTCTGCAGGTAGACCGTGCCGGGCAGGAGCACCTCGACGATCTTGCCGGTGGTCGCGGCGCCCGGTGGCACCTGCACCTCCAGCCGGCCGATCCGCTTCACGTAGTCGTAGCCGCCGGTGCCGGTGAAGACGGCCTTCTTCTCCGCGGACTCGGTCACCAGTTCGGTGGCGGCGCGCGCGGAGCCCGACCGGCCGGTGATGTCGGCGGCGCCGCGGACCGCCGTCAGCGGGTCGGCGGAGAGCTGGTCGGGGGCGCCGCTCACCTGCTGCTCGGCCGCGGCGTCGCCCGCGCCGTCCACGGCGGCGTCCGGTGAACAGCCGGTCAGGGCGGCGGCCCCGGCCAGTACGGCGGCGAGCAGGGCGGCACCCGCCGCCGGACGAACCCGCCGCCCGGGGCGGCCGTCCGTCCGGCCGGTGCGCTGCTGGTCGGTCATCTTCATCCTCGCGACAACCCCCTCGGGCCCGACTGCCCCGCCGGCCACCGTCAGCGGGTGGGCAGAGCTCTTTCCGGGCAAACGAGTTGGGGGGCGAGGGGTTACGCGCGGTGCGGCGCGGTCCCGTGCGTCACACCCGTCGCGCGCGGGCGGTCCGGCGCGTTACGGTGAAGCACGTGCACAGTGAGCTGCCGGCGGTTCCCGGCACCCGGATGCCCGAGCACCGCGTCGCGATCAGCGAACGCGGTTCCTTCTGTTACGCGACCTGCACCTGCGGCTGGTACTCCCCGGCCCGGCGCTCGCGCGACCTCACCCGGCGCGAGGCGGACGACCACCTCGCCGCCGACGAGGCGGTGGACCCGGGGTAGGCCGCCGCCCGCGTCCGTGCCCGCGCGCGTGCTCACGCTCATGCGGCGAGGTCGGACTCCCGCGGCTGCTCCTCGGCGCGGACCGCCTTCCTGGCCCGCCCCCCGCGCCGGCCCCGCCCGTCCGGGCGGCCGCCGCCCCGCCCGGTGTCCCGTCCGGGGCCGCGCTCGGCGCGGATCAGCGGGGCCAGCGGCGTGCGGGCGAGCGCGTGGCAGAGCGGCACCAGCACCGCCATCGCGATCGGCGCCAGCAGCAGCACCACCGCGGTGGCGAGCGCGAAGCCGCCGATCACGTCGGTCGGGTAGTGGACGCCCATGTACATCCGGCAGAAGCCCTGGAGCAGGGCCAGCCCGCCGGCGATCCAGCCGAGCCGCCGGTTCACCAGGAACAGCGCCACCGCGATGCCCATCGACATCGTGGAGTGGTCGCTGACGAAGGAGTGGGTGCCGGCCTTGCCCTCGACCAGCACCTCCAGGCCGGCGTGGTCCACGAAGGGCCGCGGGCGGTCCACGATCGCCGAGATCGGCAGGTTGGCCAGCTCGGCGATGGCGACCGCCAGCGGCGCCCAGAGCAGCCCGGCGACCGCCACCGGGGCGTCCGGGCGCCGACGGGCCTGGAGCCAGCCGACCAGGCCCAGCAGGGCGAGGCCGATCAGGATGCCGTACTCGCCGATCCAGGAGACCAGGTGGTCCAACGCCGCCGGGGCGTGTCTGGCCAGGCCGTTGACCGCGTAGAGCAGGTCGAGGTCGGGGTTGGTCGTGTCGGCAAGCGGCGTCGACACGCCGCACCTCCTTCTGGGTCCGCTGCACCTGGTCGTCGCTGTGGTCGTCGCTCCGTGGCCCGCCCGCCGCCGTCCTGTCGGGGACGGTTGACGGGGAACCACCGGACACAACGTCATCAGTGGTGTACAGCGTTCCACGGAAACGCGCAGTTATGGAAACTTGACTCAGCGTCCACATCGCGCGCACACCCGGCGGGCGAACGGGGATCAGTTCTTTGCGGGGAGTTGACCTGAACCTGCCGTGCCGGCGCCTGCGGCGACGGCGGCGGGACGGCCGGCCGGGGCGGCCTGCGCCGCCGCCTGCGCCGCTGGGGCGGGCGCGTTCGGGGCCGGCGCGGCCGGCGGCTGGGCGGGGGCCGGGGTCGTCTGCGCCGGGTCGCCGGGGCGGCTCGGGGCGATCACCTGGCCGTCGTCCTCGTTGCGGGAGGGCAGGGCCTGGGCGCCGTCCGAGGTGACCCGGGTGGCGCCGATGTACTCCCGGGTGTCGATCTTGTCGTACCGGATCACCGCGCCGGTGTGCGGCGCGTCGATCATGTACCCGCCGCCCACGTAGATGCCGACGTGGTGGATGCTCCGCGGATCGGTCAGGTCGGTCGCCCAGAACACCAGGTCCCCCGGACGCAACTGGTCGCGCGACGGGTGCGGCCCGGCGTACCACTGGTCGTTGGCGACCCGGGGCAGGATGATGCCCACGCTCTCGAACGCCGCCTTGGTGAGCCCGGAGCAGTCGAACCGCCCGTTCTGCCAGGCCTTCCCGTCACCGCCCCACAGGTACGGGGTGCCGAGCTTGGTCTGGGCGAAGTAGATCGCGCCCGCCGACTGCGCCGAGACCTCCACCGGGGCGGCCGGGTCGGCCGGGGCGGCGAAGCTGCGGGCCGTCGCCAGGATGTTCCGCACGTACCCCTGGGTCTCCCGGTACGGCGGCACCCCCTGGTACTTCGCCACCGCGCCCGGCCCGGCGTTGTAGGCGGCCAGCATGTTGGACTGGCGGTCGCCCGGGACCTTGGCCACGTCCCTGGCGAGCGCGCAGTCGAAGGTCGCCGCCGAGGCGATGGCGTCCATCGGGTCCCAGGGGTCCCGCCGGCCGTCGTTGTTGCCGTCGGTGCCGTACGACGCCCAGGTGCCCGGCATGAACTGCGCCAGCCCCTCCGCCCCGACACCGGAACGGGCCCGCGGGTTGAAACCGCTTTCCTGGTACAACTGCGCCGCGAGCAACGGGGGGGAGAGGTCGGGGCAGAGCCGCCCCCACTGCTCGATCGGCCCTTGGTACGCGGCCGGAACGGTTCCCGGGGAGAGCCCCGCGGCATTCCCCTGCTGCTGGGGCGTCCCGCTCGCCGCGTACGTCCCGACCGTCACCAGGCCGACGAAGCCGGCGAGCACAACTCCCGCGACAGCGGCGGCAGTACCGCCTTTCCGGAGTACCATCAGCACCATCCCGACGAATCGTCAGTCGAAGTGTCCCGGAAGGCGTTGCTCACCGCAATCATCAGAGATACAAAGAGTGAGCGCTATCCTTCGTACGGTGGACATCCTCGCGTACGTGTCCGATGCCTCACGACCAATCCGCGAGAAGTAGCCAAGTCGACATCAGATCTGGCCAAGAATAGGTACCGACCCTTCGCGCGGGTGGGGTCTGGGCCCTTGAATTTGCCTGATCGGGCGGTGAGATGGAAATGAACCAGAGCAGCGTGCACAGCATCGCGATCGGCCACCTGGCCGAGGACCCACCAAAGAAGCCGAATATCGACACCATCATCGGCGGGATCGCCCCGGACTGGGGCCCGTTCGCGAGCCTCGGGTCGGAGGCCCGGGTGATGGTCCAGGTCGTCATGGCCGTGGCCATCCTGGCCTGCCTGGGCATCGCCATCTGGGGTGCGGCCAAGCAGCGGATCGGCGCCACCGCGATGCGCGACAGCTTCGGCGCCGAGCAGGGCAAGGGGCTGATCATCGCCGGGCTGACCGGCGTGTTCATCATCGGATCACTCGGCACTCTGTTCACCATTGTGTACGGCATGGCGATCTGACGATCAGGCAGATCGGACAGTCGGGGCGGAACCGGCGAATGCGGTGAACCCGGCGAACCGGGTGGATCCGGTGAATCCGGCGGTTCGGGTTCTCCGGGGTCCCCGGGCTCCCCGGGTCACCGCGGCGAGGTGGCGGACGGCGCGCCGCACGTGCCCACCGGCCTGTCCGATCGTCTGACCGTCCGACCAGCCTGTCCGGGCACCCGTGAATGCCCGGAGTCCCGCCGGGAATCCATCCACCACCCCTTCCCTCCGCGCCCGCCCACGGCCGGAGGGGCCCCCGGAGCCGCCAGCCGGCTCCCCGCACCAGGAGGGCCGCCGTGCCGTTGTCCGACGACCAGCCGCACACCCGTACGCGGCTGCCGGTCGGCGAACAGCCCTTCTCCCAGCCGGGCACCCGTCAGGCGCGGCCGCTGCGGACCCTGTTGACCGTCGTGCTGGTCGTCGCGCTGCTCGTACTGGCGATCTCCATCGCCAACCGGGGCAAGCCCGACCCCGGCAGCGGCACCGCCGGCCGCCCCGCCGACCGGGCCGCCGCCACCCCCGCCTCCGGCGCGGGCCCCGCCCCCAGCGGCGAACAGCCCGTCACCACCACCGTCAACGGCATCGCCTCCGGCTTCCCGCACACCGACCAGGGCGCCCAGTCCGCCGCCGCCAACTACGCGGTCGCCATCGGCTCCACCGACATGTTCCGCACCGACACCCGCCACACCATCGTCACCACCATCGCCGACCCGGCCGCCGCCCCGACCCTCCAGTCCCGCCTGGACCAGGGGTTCGGCGGCGACACCGTGACCCGCTACGGCCTGGACGCCCAGGGCCGCGCGCCCAAGGGCCTCACCTTCGTCAGCCGCACCGTCCCGGTCGGCACCAAGCCGGTCGGCTACACCGAGGCGGAGACCAAGGTCGAGGTCTGGTGCACCGGTCTGACCGGTCTCGCGGGCGAGCGCTCCCTGCAGCCCGTGGTGGCGAGCTGGTTCACGCTCACGCTCTCCCTCCGTTGGACGGGCGGCGACTGGAAGCTCACGGACTACACGAGCCGGCAGGGGCCCGCCCCCATGCCGGGTGATGAACAGGCCGCCACCGCCGAGGAGATCACCGGCGCCGTCCAGCAGTTCGGGGGTTTCCGCTATGCCCGTTGAGACGACCGTCACCCCGCCGGAGTCCCGCCGCGGCGCCCGTCGGCCCGCCGCCTCCGGCGGCGCCGCGCGGCCCGCCGTCCGCCGCGCGGGGACGCTGGCGGGTGCGCTGGCGACCCTTCAGCTGGGCGCCCTGCTGGCGGCCCAGCGGGTCTTCGCCGAGCCCTCTCCGACGGCTTCCCCGAGTGGAACGCCGAGCGGCAATCCGACCGCAACCCCCAATGCGAACTGCCCGGATCTCCCGATCTCCGGGAACGGCATCCTCTGCGTGGACAGGCCCGGCGGCGGGGCGTCGTTGCCCGGGAGCGGGACCGTGGGGACGGTGACGGATCCGTTGGGGTCGTTGGCGAAGGGGTGTGCGCAGGCGGCGGCGTGGGTGGTGCGGAAGTTGTCGGGGGCGATCGACGGGACGACGGAGGTGGACTTCACCAATGCGTCGTTCCTGCAGCAGTACGCGGTGGTGTTCGCCGCGTCGACGATCATCACGTTGGTGCTGTGGCTGCTCGCGGTGACCAAGCGGGCCGTGCGCGGGGCGCCGTTGGCGACGGCGATCTCGGAGGCGATCGGGTTCCTGTGGCTGACGGTGATCGCGTCGGCGTTCACGCCGCTGGTCCTGTACACGGTGGTGAGCGCGACCGACGGGCTGACCAAGGCGATCGCGGTGGGGACGAAGTCGGACACCGGGACGTACCTGGGCGGGTTCGCGGACACCCTGGAGAAGGGTGACATGGGTGGAGGACCGCTGATCCTGATCATCACCTCGCTGGTGGCCGTGCTGGCGGCGGCGGTGCTCTGGATCGAGCTGCTGATCCGGGCGGCGATGCTGTACGTGGGCGCGCTGCTGGGGACGGCGGTGTACGCGGGGCTGGTGGACAAGCAGTTGTGGAAGCACGTGCGCCGCTGGGCGGGGGTGATGGTGGCGGTGGACCTGGCGAAGCCGATCATCGTGGTCATCCTCGGGCTGGCCGGTGCGGTGTCGGCCGGGGCGGGGGCGAGCGACGACTTCGCCCGGGTGCTGTCCGGGCTGGCGATCCTCTTCCTGTCGATCTTCGCGAGCGCCGCCGTGTACCGGTTCGTGCCGGGCTTCGGCGACGAGATCATGAGCATGCGCAGTGCCCGGGCGAGCGCGGTGTCGGCCGGATCGGCGATGATCAACGGGACCGCGAACTTCATGCGGCAGGGCATCAGCACGCACGGCGACCGCGGCCCGCAGCCGGGCGGCGGCGGGGGCGGCTCGGGCTCGGGGGGCGGCTCGGTCGCCCCGGGCATCGCCGCCCACGCGGCGCGCACGCCCGCGCCGCCGCCGCAGGCCGGGCCGCCGGCCCAGTCCGCGGCTCCGATGCGCGACAGCAATCCAGCGAAGGGAGGGTGACGGGTAAGTGAGCAGCGAACCGCTCGGCCAGTACGGTGCCCAGTACGCCCAGCCGTATGTGCACCAGCGCCGTACCTACCTGATCGGCAAGGCCCGCCCGAACGCGCCGATCGGCCGGAACCGGGAGTCCGGCGAGATCGTGCTGATCATCTTCGGGGCCTTCCTCGGCATGGTCTGGGGCCTGATGATGCCGGTCCTGCCGTTGCGCCTCGGCGGCCTGGTGGGCCTGCCCGCGATGGCGATCGCGGCGGTGTACGTGCCGTACCGGCGCCGGACGTTCTACAAGTGGGTGGAGATCAACCGCACCTACCGGCGGACGGTCCGCAGCGGCCGGGCGGTGTGGAAGTCGGACGCGATGGACGCCGGGACGCGGCTGGACGGCCGCGAGGTGGAGATCGGGCCGCCGCCCGGGGTGGGGCGGCTGCGCTGGCTGTCGGCGCCGTTCGGGCCGGACGAGGTCGGGGTGCTGATGCACCTGGAGCGGCGCACGGTGACGGCGGCGATCGAGATCGAGGGTCCGGGCGTCGGGCTGCGCGATTCGGAGGACCAGGAGGCGCTGGTCGACCGGTTCGGGACGCTGCTGAAGCACGTCGCGAACGGGGACGGCTTCGTGACCCGGCTGCAGATCCTGGCCCGCACGCTGCCGGCCGATCCGGACGCGCACGCCAAGGACGTGGAGCGGCGCGGGGACCCGGACGCGCCGCGCTGGCTGCAGGAGTCGTACGACCAGTTGCAGTCGATGGTGTCGACCTCCTCGGAGCAGCACCGCGCGTACCTGGTGGCGTGCATGCACTACACCCGGGACCTCGCGGCCGAGGCGCACGCGATGGGCCGTACCGCGACCGGGCGGCGGGCCCGGGACGACGAGGGGCTGGCCGCGGTGATGGCCCGCGAGCTGACCGACATCTGCGCGCGGCTGGCGGAGGCGGACATCCGGGTGCGGCAGCCGCTGGGCCAGGCCCGGCTCTCCTCGCTGCTGCACTCGATGTACGACCCGGACCACCCGATCGACCACATCCAGGCGATGTCGAAGCGCAACGCCTGGCCGGCCGAGCTGGACGCCACCCACCCGCAGTACCTGAAGGCGAAGACCCGCGAGTCGGCGACCCGGGAGCCGTGGTGCCACGCCACCGCGTGGGTCAAGGAGTGGCCGTTGACGCCGGTCGGCGTCAACTTCCTGGCGCCGCTGCTGGTGCACACCCCGGACGTGATCCGGACGGTGGCGGTGACGATGGACCTGGAGCCCACCGACGTCGCCATCGAGCGGATGCTCACCGAGAAGACCAACGACGAGGCGGAGGCCAGCCGCGCCGCCAAGATGAACCGCACCGTCGACCCGCGCGACCTGGCCCACAGCGGCCGGGTGGACCAGCGCGGTGACGACCTGGCGTCCGGCGCGGCCGGCGTCAACCTGGTCGGCTACATCACGGTCTCCTCGCGCAATCCCGACGCGCTGGCCAGGGACAAGCGGACGATCCGGGCCTCGGCGGGCAAGAGCTACCTGAAACTGGAGTGGTGCGACCGCGAGCACCACCGCGCGTTCGTCAACACCCTGCCGTTCGCCACCGGTATCCGCCGCTGAGCGGACACCGGCCGAGCGACTGATCTGGAGGCCCCCGTATGGCGATCGGCAACCTCACCGACGCGTTCACCAGCCTGATGTACGGGAAGGTGGAGACCACCCGGCTGCCGGTGCGCACGTCCACCGGGCAGGCGCAGGCGGTGTACCTGCCGACCGCCGCGCCGGGTCTGGGCGACTCCGGGGTGATCATCGGGCGGGAGGTGTACAGCGGGAAGGGGTACGTCTACGACCCGTTCCAGCTGTACGGCCAGCAGCTGCCGGCCCCGCACTGGCTGGTGCTGGGGGAGTCCGGCAACGGCAAGTCGGCGCTGGAGAAGACGTACGTGCTGCGCCAGCTGCGGTTCCGGGACCGCCAGGTGGTGGTGCTGGACGCCCAGGGCGAGGACGGGGTCGGCGAGTGGAACCTGATCGCCAACGCGCTGGGCATAAAGTCGATCCGGCTGGACCCGATGGCCGCCCGGGACGGCGGGGTGAAGCTCAACCCGCTGGACCCGGCGATCACCCAGACCGGGCAGCTGTCGCTGCTGCGCACCATCGTCGAGGTGGCGATGGGGCGCGGGCTGGAGGAGCGGGCCGGCTTCGCGCTGAAGGCCGCGCACGCACACGTGGTGGCGACGGTCCACGGCCGCCAGCCGGTGCTGGACGACATCATCGACACCCTGCGCAACCCCGACCTGTCGTCGGTGGAGTCGCTGGGCGTGGCGGTGGACGAGGTGCAGTCCTGGGGCCTGGACGTCGCGCTGGTGCTGGACCGGCTGGTCGACGGTGACCTGCGGGGCATGTTCGACGGGTCGACCACCGACGGCATCGACCTGGACGCGCCGCTGATCGTCTTCGACCTGTCGCACATCGACCGCAACTCGATCGCGATGCCGATCCTGATGGCGATCGTCGGGGTCTGGCTGGAGCACACCTGGATCAGGCCGGACCGCAAGAAGCGGATCTTCCTGGTCGAGGAGGCCTGGCACATCATCAACAGCCCGTTCGTGGCGCAGCTGTTCCAGCGGCTGCTGAAGTTCGGCCGCCGGCTGGGCCTGTCCTTCGTCGCCGTGGTGCACCACCTGTCGGACGTGGTGGACGGGGCGGCGGCCAAGGAGGCGTCGGCGATCCTCAAGATGGCCTCCACCCGGACCATCTACATGCAGAAGGCCGAGGAGGCGAGAGCCACCGGACGGGTGCTCGGCCTGCCGCGCTGGGCGGTGGAGATCATCCCCACGCTTTCGCCGGGCATCGCGGTCTGGGACGTCAACGGCAACGTCCAGGTGGTGAAGCACATCATCACCGAGGCGGAGCGTCCGCTGGTCTACACCGACCGCGCGATGACCGAGGACGCGGTGGCCGAACGGGTGCGCGCCGAGCGGCAGTTGGCGGCCGAGCCGGGGGTCTGAGGCCGGGCCGCCGGGCTGACCCCGGGCGGGCCCGGCGGCGGCGCCGCCGGGGTGGGGCCGGTGCGGAAAGTCCGACGACGATTCGTCAGTAGGTAACCCTGTCGTTACGTCCGGGGGCCTGACAGCTACGCGCGTTGACCCTAGGCTGCACTCGCGCAACGACACTCGTCTCGCGCGCCCGGGCCTGTCCACAGGTGGGCGCTCTCACAGGTGCAGGGGACCCCCTACATGCTCTCCGTCAGAACCCGACGGTCGGCGCTGGCCGTCGTCGCCGCGGCCGGCCTGGTCGGCACGGTGGCCGTGCCGTCCGCGGCCCAGGCCGCGACCGCCAAGAAGCCCAAGACCGTCAACCTCCAGTTGCTGGCCATCAACGACCTGCACGGCAACCTGGAGCCCCCGGCCGGCTCGTCCGGCACCATCCGGGAGATCGACCCGGCCACCGGCCAGCCGGTCAGCACCCCGGCCGGCGGCATCGAGTACCTCGCCACCGCGCTGCGCCAGGCCCGCATCCCCGCCGACGACTCGATCACCGTCGCCGCCGGCGACCTGGTCGGCGCCTCGCCGCTGACCTCGGCGCTCTTCCACGACGAGCCCACCATCGAGGCGCTGGACAAGCTGGGCCTGGACGTCAGTTCGGTCGGCAACCACGAGTTCGACGAGGGCTCGGCCGAACTGCTGCGCCTCCAGAACGGCGGCTGCCACCCGACCGACGGCTGCTACGAGGAGGGGCGCACCTTCAAGGGTGCCAACTTCAACTACCTGTCGGCCAACGTGACCAGCGAGAAGACCGGCAAGCCGGTGCTGGCCCCGTACTGGGTGACCAAGTCCCAGGGCGTCAAGGTCGGCTTCATCGGCGTCACCCTGGAGGGCACGCCGAACATCGTCACCGCCGAGGGCGTCAAGGGCCTCAAGTTCGCGGGCGAGGTCGCCACGATCAACAAGTACGCCGCCGAGCTGAAGGCCAAGGGCGTCAACTCGATCGTCGCGCTGATCCACGAGGGCGGCCTGCCGGCCAGCAGCACCTACAACTACGACTGCGGCGCGGCCGGGCAGGGCATCTCCGGCCCGATCGTCGACATCGCCAAGAACGTCGACCCGGCCGTCGGCGCCATCGTCACCGGCCACACCCACAACGCGTACGCCTGCACCATCCCGGACCCCCAGGGCGTGCCGCGCTCGGTCACCAGCGCGGCCTCCTTCGGCCGGCTGTACACCGAGATCAACCTGAAGCTCGACAGGACCAGCGGCTCCATCGTGCGCCCGTCGGTCAAGGCCGAGAACCACATCGTGCGCCGGACGGCCGAGAAGGCCCCGGACATGACGCAGCTGATCGACCGCTACTCGAAGCTGGCCGCCCCGATCGCCAACCGTCCGATCGGCTACATCGCCTCGGACATCAACGGCCGCGGCAACAGCGACCCCGAGAAGCCGCTCGGCGACGTCATCGCCGACGCCCAGCAGACGGGCCTGGCGCCCGCCGACAAGGGCGGCGCGCAGGTCGCCTTCATGAACCCCGGCGGCATCCGCTCGGACCTCGTCCACAAGGCGAGCGGCGCCGAGGGCGACGGCGTGGTGACCTACGGCGAGGCGTTCGCCGTCCAGCCGTTCACCAACATGATGCAGGTCAAGACGCTGACCGGCGCCCAGCTGGTCCAGCTGCTCCAGCAGCAGGTCAGCGGCTCCAACGAGGCCTCGCCGAAGATCCTCCAGCCGTCCAAGGGCCTCAGCTACACCCTGGACATGCGCAACAAGGGCGCGGACCGGGTCGTCGTCGACTCGATCCGTCTCAACGGCGCGCCGATCGACCCGGCCGCCAAGTACCGGGTCGCGGCCAATGAGTTCCTGGCCGGCGGCGGCGACGGCTTCCCGGCCTTCGCGGCCGGCACCGACAAGCTCGTCGGCGCCTCCGACCTGGACGTCTTTGCCGCCTACCTCGGTGCCAACAGCTCGGCCTCCGCGCCGCTGAAGGCCCCGGCGCAGGACCGGATCAAGGTGATCGCGGCGGGTGCCACCACCGGCTGAGCCGGCGGCGGACCGGCCGTGAGCCGGTAGGGGGGGCGGGGCGCTTTCGGGGCGCCCCGCCCTTCTTCCGTGTCCCGGGGCTACTGGCTAGGCGGGGGTGGGGCCGCCGGGCAGGCGGACGGTGGCGAGGGCGCCCGGGCCGCCGTCCTGGGCCGGGCCGAGCGACACCTCGCCGCCGGCCTCCCGGACGCTCTGCGCGACGATCGACAGCCCCAGCCCCGAGCCCGGGAGTTGGCGGGAGGAGGGGGAGCGCCAGAAGCGGTCGAAGACGTAGGGGAGCTCCTCCGCGGGGATGCCCGGACCGTGGTCGCGGACGGTCAGCACACCGCCGTCGAGCCGGACCGCGATGGTGCCGCCGGGCGGGCTGTACTTCACCGCGTTGTCCAGCAGGTTGATCACCGCGCGCTCCAGGGAAGCGGCGTCGGCGTGCACGTACCAGGGCGCGACGGCGGTCTCGAAGACCAGCCCCGGGCCGCGCAACTTAGCCCGCTCCACGGCCCGTTCGGCGATCTCGTGCAGGGCCACCACGGCGAGCGTGCGGACCGGCTTGGGGGAGTCCGGGCGGGAGAGCTGGAGCAGGTCGCCGATCAGGACGGTGAGCTCCTGCATCTGGGCCTTCATGTTGCCGAGCAGCTTGGTGCGGGTGGCGGGCGGGAGCGGGCGGCCGGTGTCGTCGCTGCGGATCAGCAGGTCGACATTGGTGCGGAGCGAGGTGAGCGGGGTGCGGAGCTCGTGTCCGGCGTCGGCGATCAGCCGGGTCTGCCGCTCGCGGGAGTTGGCGAGCGCGGTGCTCATGGAGTTGAAGGAGGTGGAGAGCCGGGCGATCTCGTCCTCGCCCTGGACGGGGATGGTGGTGCCGACCTCCTCGGTGCGGGCGATGTGCTCGACGGCGTCGGTGAGCTGGTCGACGGGCTTGAGCGCCGACCGGGCGACCAGCCGCCCGGCGACGGCGGCGAGGGCGATGCCGCCGAGGGCGACCCCGCCGAGGACCAAGGCGAGTTGGCGCAGGGATTCGTCGACGGCCTTGGTCGGGCTGGCGATCATCACCAGGACCGGCGGGTGGCCGGGTCCGCGGTTCGCGAAGATCCGGACCATCGCGGGGTCCCCGTTGGTGTAGCGGCCGTTGCGAATGATCGATTCATTGGGGCGTAGATCGAGGGCGCCGGTGTCGCCTGGCTGGATCACGATCGCCTTGGACGATCCTCTCGGCAGGGAGACGCACTTCAGGTCGGTCCAGAAGAACTGAGTGTCACGGGCCGCCGGGCCGCCGGGAAGGTCCGGCAGCGTACCGGCCTTCTGGGCGGACAGGAGCTGTTCCAGCGCGGCCTCGGGCGTGCGGGGACAGGAGAGGTCGAGATCGAGCTTCGGTGGACCCTGGGCGTCGAGCAGGTCGTTCCTGACCTGGCCGTAGAGCTGCTTCTCCACGATGAACCAGCAGGCCAGCGCCGAGAGCGCGATCGCCACCGCCACCGCCGCCGCCGTGAGGAAGGTGAGGCGGGTGCGCAGGGAGCGGGCGCGGTACCAGGTGGTGAGGCGGATCCGGAGCGGGATGCGCGGCGGGGTGAGCGGGGGCGGCGGGACGGTGTGGCTCACGCGGGTGAACCGGCGGCGGGGCGGAGCGCGTAGCCGACTCCGCGGACGGTCTGGATGAGCCGGGGCAGCCCGCCCTGCTCGGTCTTGCGGCGCAGGTACATCACGTACACGTCCAGCGAGTTGGAAGAGGGCTCGAAGTCGAAGCCCCAGACCGCCTTGAGGATCTGTTCGCGGGTGAGCACCTGGCGGGGGTGGGCGAGGAACATCTCCAGCAGCATGAACTCGGTGCGGGTCAGTTCGACGGTCCGGCCGGCCCGGGTGACCTCGCGGGTGGCGGTGTTCATCCGCAGGTCGGCGAAGGAGAGGACGTCGCTCTCCTCCTCGACGGCTGCCGCCCGGGCGGCGGCCTCGGTGGCGAGGGCGTTGCGCCGCAGCAGGGCGCGCACCCGGGCGAGCAACTCGTCGAGTTCGAAGGGCTTGGCGAGGTAGTCGTCGGCGCCGACGTCCAGGCCGGTGACCCGGTCGCCGACGGCGTCCCGGGCGGTGAGCATCAGCACCGGGACGGTGTCGCCGCGCGAGCGCATCCGGCGGACGGCGGTGAGGCCGTCCATGCGGGGCATCATGATGTCGAGCAGGACGAGGTCGGGCCGCTCGCGTTCGACGGATTCGAGGGCCTCGTAGCCGTCGGTGGCGGTGGCGACCTCGTAGCCCTCGAAGGCGAGGCTGCTCTCCAGGGCGTCCCGGAGCGCGGGTTCGTCGTCGACCACGAGGAGCCGGGCGGAGGCGTGCTGCCCGGGCTCGGCGGGGGTGCGGTCGTCGGCGGACGGGGTCATCGGTGGTTGCCTTTCTGGTGGCGGGAGGGCCTGCTCGGGTCAATTGTCGGACGTGGTCAGACGTTCCGGCCGGACTGCAGCTCCGGAAGCACCTGCTTGATGTCGTCGATCGGGATGGCGAAGCCGAGGCCGACGCTGCCGGCCCCGCTGCCGCCGGCGGTGGCGCTGGACCCGCTGGGCGAGTACATGGCCGAGTTGATGCCGATGACCTGGCCGTCGGCGTTGATGAGCGGGCCTCCGGAGTTGCCGGGGTTGAGCGCGGCATCGGTCTGGAAGGCCTGGTAGGTGGCGGTCTCGCCGCCGCTCTGCGGGGCGGGGGCGGTGCCGCGCAGCCCGGGCAGCTGGGGGAAGCCGAAGCCGCCGTTGCCGCTGGTGGTGCCCTCGTCGAGCTGGACGGTGACCTCGCGGTGCTCGGCGCTGATGATGCCGGAGGTGACGGTGCCGGTGAGGCCCTCGGGGTTGCCGATGGCCACGACGGGGTCGCCGACCGAGACGGCGGAGGAGTCGCCGAGGACGGCGGGGGTGAGGCCCTTGGCGCCGGTCGCGGTGATCACGGCGGCGTCCAGGTCCTTGTCGGTGCCGGTCAGGGCGGCCCGGGCGGTGGAGCCGTCGTGGAAGGTGACGGTGATCGGGCCGCCGCGGGCCGCGCCGGAGACCACGTGGTAGTTGGTGAGGATCCGGCCGTCCCCGGTGAGCACCACGCCGGTGCCGGTGGCGGTGCCGCCGGCGGTCTGCACGCTGATCTGGACGACGCTGGGCGAGACGGCGGCCGCGACGGCGGCGACGTCGGCGCTGCCGTCGGAGCGGGCGGCGACCGGGCCGGCGAGGGTGCCGGTGCGGGCGGCGGAGTCGTGGTCCTGGGCGGCGACCACGCCGCCGGTGACCCCGCCGAGGACGCCGGCGATCGCGGCGACGGCGGTGGCCAGGGCGAGCCGGCCGCGCAGCAGGCCGCGCCGGGCGCGGTGGCCGGGACCGCCGGGGGCGGCCGGGGTGGCCGCCTCGGGCGGGGACGGCGGGGCCGGGGGAGGGGGCGGGGTGCCGACGGCGGGGTGGGCGGGGCTGCCGTACCCGAAGCCCTCGTACGCCGTGCCCTCGTACGCCGCGCCGTCGTGGCCGGGGCCCTCGTGGGTGGTGCTGCCGAGGACGGTGCCCGGGACGACCCGGGGCTGCGGGTAGCCGTACGGGCCGTCGTACTGCTCGCTGCCGGTGCGGTGCCGCCACTGCTGGTGATCGCTCATGGCGACCAACGTCCGCCCGTTGGATGAGAATCGCGTGAGAGCCCGCTCAGAACGCTCCGAGAAGCCCGTTGAATTCTCATAAAGCCTGGTCAGGCTACGAGTCGGCGCCTTCCGGCGAGCAGCCGCAGGAACGCCGTACGACCAGGCGCGACGGGAAGGTGCGGACCCGTTCGGTGTCCGAGCCGGGCACCATCAGCGAGTCGTCCAGCACCAGGTCCACCGCGGCCCGGGCCATCGCGTCGCGGTCGGAGGCGACGGTGGTCAGCGGCGGGTCGGCGAGCGCGGCCTCCGGCACGTCGTCGAAGCCGGCCACCGCGAGGTCCTCCGGCACCCGCAGGCCCAGCTCGCGGGCGGCCCGCAGCACGCCGATGGCCTGGTCGTCGGTGGAGCAGAAGATCGCCGGCGGGCGCTTGTCGGAGCGCAGCAGGTCGAGTGCGACGTCGTAGGCGCCGTAGCGGTGGAAGGGCGCGTCGACGAGGTACGGCTCGGTGGGCAGGCCGTGCGCGTCCATGGCGCGCTGCCAGCCCTCGACGTGGTCGATGACCGGGTCGCCGGGCGCGGGGGACTCCACCGGGCCGCCGAAGCAGGCCACGTACGGCTGCCCGTGCACCTCCAGCAGGTGGCGGACGATGGTCTCGGCGCCGGCCACGTCGTCGGTGACCACCGCGACGTCGTCGATCGCCTCGGGGCGGCGGTGCAGCAGCACCACCTTGGCGCCCTCCATGGCGGCGAACTCCTCGGCGGCCCGTTGCGAGGGGCCCTGGCTGACCAGGATCAGGCCGGAGACGCGCATGCCGAGGAAGGCGCGGACGTAGTGGACCTCGCGGTCGTCGACGTAGTCGGAGTTGCCGATCAGCACGAGCTTGCCGCGCTCGGAGGCGGCCCGTTCCACGGCGTGCGCCATCTCGGCGAAGAACGGCTGGCGGGCGTCCGGGACGACCATGCCGATCAGGTTGGTGCGGCGGGAGGCCATCGCCTGGGCGACGCTGTTCGGCCGGTAGCCGAGCTGCTCGATCGCGGCGAGGACCTTTTCCCGGGTGGCGGGCGCGACCGGCCGCGGCCCGTTGTTGATCACGTAGCTGACGACCGCGGTCGAGGTACCAGCCAGTCGGGCTACATCGTCGCGCGTCACTTTGGCCACGTGGGGAGTCTACGCGTGTGGCGTGCGGCCGGGCAGTGGGGGGACCCGCGCCGGGGGTGCGGCGCGCGGACGGCCCGGGCCGCGTCGGGACGAATCAGGACGGGCCGGGCAGGCGGGCCGGGCGGGGTGGCGCGGGCCCCGTCCGGCCCGGCCGGTCAGGTGTCCAGGACCGCCGGGGAACGCCGGGCGGGCGGTTCGGCCCGCTCGGGCCGCTCGCCCTTGTCCCCCTTCTCGGGGACGACGAACCGGTAGCCGACGTTGCGCACGGTGCCGATCAGGCCCTCGTGCTCGACGCCGAGCTTGGCGCGCAGCCGGCGGACGTGCACGTCGACCGTCCGGGTGCCGCCGAAGTAGTCGTAGCCCCAGACCTCCTGCAGCAGCTGCGCCCGGGTGAAGACCCGGCCGGGGTGCTGGGCGAGGTACTTGAGCAGCTCGAACTCCTTGAAGGTGAGGTCGAGCACCCGGCCCTTGAGCTTGGCCGAGTAGGTGGCCTCGTCGACCGAGAGGTCGCCGCTGCGGATCTCCATCGGGCTGTCGTCGGTGGCCACCTGGAGCCGGCCGAGGGCGAGCCGCAGCCGGGCCTCGACCTCGGCGGGGCCGGCGGTGTCGAGCAGGACGTCGTCGATGCCCCACTCGGCGGTGACGGCGGCCAGGCCGCCCTCGGTGACCACCAGGATCAGCGGGCAGCCGATGCCGGTGGAGCGCAGCAGTTGGCAGAGGCTGCGGATCTGCGGCAGGTCGCGCCTGCCGTCCACCAGGATGACGTCGGCGCTGGGGGTGTCGACCAGGGCGGCGCCCTCGGCGGGGGCCACCCTGACGTTGTGCAGCAGCAGGCCGAGCGCGGGCAGGACCTCCGCGGAGGGCTGCAGCGCGTTGGTGAGGAGGAGCAGAGAACTCATACCCGGTAGTCCCCTTTCCGGGTCGTCGCGGTCGCGTTCCGGCTGCCGCCACAGCCGGATGGCGCACGTGCTGGTGAGGGGGAGGAGACGGACGTCCTGGGGGAGACGGAGGACCGGGCGGTGGTGGGCGCGGACGGACGGGGCACCCGCCGGGGGTCCCGCAACCCCCGGTGCACCGTTTCTGCCCTGCTCATCCGCGAACCTTCCGGTCCTGGCCCGTCCCGGGCGGCGGCCCGGAGCCGGGGTTGTCCGACGCCCCGGCCCGGTCCCGGCACCTCGTTGTGCCGTGTGTGGCGGGGGCGGTCCCTGCGGAACGCCGGGGGTGGGCCGACGATTCGCAAGGACGTCCGTACTGGCGTCCTGAAAGCACAAAAGGATCCGGGGGCGACTCTGCCCGGATCCCTCAGGCATCGAGGATAGCCGACCGGCCCCCCGCGCCGGGAGGGCCGGAATCCGGCGGTTCGGCCTTTTCGGGCGCGCCCCCGGTGAGCCCGGCCACGGCTTCGCGACGGCGGCGCCGGGTGCCGGGCCAGGGCGATTGCCGCTCGCGCGGGCGGACACGACATCATGGGGGACACATCGGCGGCACCGTGCGCGTACTCCTTCCGGGCGAGGCGCGGACGCCTCCGGCGGTGGACCCGGCCGGACACCCGGGCCCGGGCGAGGACGACGAGAAGGGGTTGCCATGGGCGCGACCACCGGGCACGACCCGGCGGCCGCCGTTCAGGTGAGCGGCACGATCCGCTACTGGGCGGCGGCGAAGTCGGAGGCCGGGCTGGCCGAGGAGCCGTACCTGGCGGCGACCCTGGCCGAGGCGTTGGCGCAGGCCGAGGAGCGGCACGCGGACCGGCCGAAGCTGGTCCGGCTGCTCGGCCACTGTTCCTTCCTGGTGGACGGCTCGCCGGTGGGCGGCCGCGACCACGCGACCGTGGCCCTCACCGAGGGCGGGACGGTCGAGGTCCTCCCGCCGTTCGCGGGCGGGTGAGCGGCGTGACCGGGATGAACGGAACCCCCGAGGGACAGCCCCAGCAGCCCCAGCACCAGCAGCCGCAGCCGCAGCCGCCGTACCGGCCGCAGTACCCGTACGGACAGCCGCCGCCGCCGGCGCAGCAGCAGGCGCCGCAGGGCTACCAGCCCCCGCCCGGGCAGGCGCCCCACCCGTACGCCCCACCGCAGGCGTACGCGCCGGATCCCTATGCGCAGCAGGGGCACGCGGTGCAGCCGCACGCCCCCGGCGCGGAGCAGCACGCGCCGTACGGCGGGCAGCCCTACGGGCAGTCGCCGTACGGGCAGCAGCCCTACGGGGCCGGGCCGGGCGCGGACGACGGCGCGACGGCGCTGCTCCCGCCGGTGCCGCCGCTGGACGACGCGGCGGCGACCACCTTGCTCCCGCCCGTCCCGCCGCTGGACGACGCCGCGACCGCGCTGCTCCCGCCGGTACCCGCGTCGGGCCCGGTGCCGCCGGTCCAGGCGCCGCCCCAGGGGCGGCACGGCCGGTCGCACCGTCGGGCGGAGCGCCCCGCGCGCGCCCAGGCCGCGCCCGCCCAGGCTCCGGCCCAGGCGCCCGCCCCGGTCCAGGACCACGGGCAGGGCCTGGACCAGCCGACCATGACGCTGAAGCGCCCGGAGCCCCCGGCCCCCGTGCTGACCGACCCGGCCGCGGCCCGCGCCGCGCGCGCCGCCCGGGTCGCGCAGGGCGGCCCCGCCGCGTCCGCCCGTCCGGCCGCGCCGTTCCCCGGCCCGGCCCCGTCGCTGGGCGCGCCGCCGTTCCCGGCGTCCGCCGCGGCCCCGGCGGTCCAGCCGTCCCCGTCCCCGGCTCCGGCGGCAGCCCCGGCCGCGCCCGTCCGGACCGGCTCGCCGATCAACGACCCCGGCCTCCAGCCGGCCCTGATCACCGCCGGTGCCGCCGCCCTGTTGGCCGGCGGCGCCGCGCTCGGCCAGGTGGGGCTGGCGCTGGTGCTCGTCCTGCTCCAGGGCCTGACGGCGGCCGGCTGGTTCCGGCTGAACGGCATGTGGCCGGCCCGCCAGGGCATCGCGCTGGCCGCGCTGGCCGGTGTGGTGGCCGACGCGGCGGTGCTGCTGGCCGACGCGGACGGTGGCACGGCGGCGGTGGTGGGCACGCTCGGCGGGTTCTTCCTGCTGGTCATGGTGCTGCAGACGTTCCGTCCGGCCGATCCGAAGGAACGGTTCTACGCGCTCACCGTGCTCGGCTCCGCCACTGTGGTGACGGTGCTCTGCACCGCGCTGCTGCTGGCCGACTGGGTGCCGGCGGCGGTCGGCGCGGTCGCGTTGGCGACCCTGCTGGCGGCCGCGCCGCTGCCCGGGCCGCGCCCGCTGGGCGCAGTGCTGGGTCTGCTCGCGGCGGTCGGCCTGGGCTTCGCGGTCGGCGCGCCGCCGTTCCTGGGCGTGGCGGCCGGTCTCGGCGCGCTGATCGGCCGCCGGGTGGCCGGGTACGACTTCCCGTCCCGGTTCGTGCACATGACGGCGGGCGTGGCCCTGCCGCTGGCGGTCTCCGCACCGCTGGTCTGGATCGCCACCGCGCTGCTCTAGGTCCTCTCCCGCAGGAGGACGAGGCCGCCGCGCCGTCCCGCCCCGGAACCATGCTCCGGGGCGGGACGTCGTACGGTCGTGCGGAAGCGGCCGCAACGGCGACCGGCGACGACGGGGGAGAGCGATGCGCGGCTGGCTGAAGGCGACGATCGGCGTGGTCGTGCTCTCGGGGGTGCTGGTGGGCGCGGACCGGATCGCGGTCGGTGTCGCCGAGGACGAGGCGGCCGAGCAGATCCTGAAGAGCGGCTGGATGAGCCCCAAGCCGGACGTCTCGATCGAGGGCTTCCCCTTCCTCACCCAGGTCGTCTCGCGGAAGCTGGACGACGTCCTGATCTCCTCGGACGGGCTGACCGTCGGCGAGGGCGAGGACAAGGTGGACCTGCGCGCGTTCCGGGCCCGGCTGTCCGGTGTCGAGGTGAGCGGCAACATGAGCAGCGCCACCGTGGCCCACGGGAGCGGCTCCGCGCTGATCACCTATGCGGACCTCGCCCGCCTGCTGCCGCCGGCCTCGGAACTGGTGCCGAACTTCGGCCGGCTCTCGCTCGGCGCCGGCACCCGGCTGAGCCTCTCCTACGGCGGCCCGGGCAAGATCAAGGCCTCGCTGGGGCCGTTCCCGGTCGGTGACGCCTCGGTGCACAGCAAGGGCACCACGGTGACGGTGGACGGTTTCGAGCTGAGCACGATGGCCTCGCTGCTGGTCGGGGTGTCCGACAAGTCCCTCGAACCGGTCAGCTTCACCCTCTCCGAGCTGCCGGCCGGGCTGAACCTGTCCTCGGTGACGCCGCAGGAGGACGGCCTCCAGCTGGCTTTCGACGGCAAGGACGTCAAGCTCATCGGCTGATCCCGCCGCTTCCCGAGCGGGCTCCCGCCGCTCTCCCCGCCACCCCTCCCGTCGTTCCGCTCCGCGAGACGCGCTGTCCAGCGCCGGCCGCGGAGCGGTGTCGTTCCCGCCCCCTGACCGGTCCCCGCACGCCCGCCGCAACGGCCCCGGCCGGATCCCGACGCCCATGAAATGGTCAAATACCAGTATGTGAGCCATAGAGTCTCGCTATTCGATACGCTGATGACAGCGGGTGTCGGGTGTCCCTAGCATCGTCCGCATGAAGCGACAGACGGACCTCACGAAGCGGCGGGCGGTAGACCTGTGCCGCGTGGCCGCCTGTCTGTGTCGAATGCGCTAACTCGGCGTTCAGGCAGGGCAGTTGCCCCCGCCGCCGATTCCTGCCGGCGACCGCCGACGGCCTTCCTGGCCGGGCGTCGCCGCCGTACTCCGCCACGCACCGCCCGGTCGTCCCGCACACCGCCTTCCGTCCCAGCATTCGGACAGGAATTCGGACGCGTGGCCGACGGCGACCCGCACCACCGCTGAGCAGCAGCACCCGAAGCAGCGAGCACCTTCCGCCAACCGCCCCCGGATGGAGAACATCACCATGAGCCGCAGCGACGTCCTGGTCGACGCAGACTGGGTCCAGGCCCGCCTGGACGACCCGAAGGTCGTCATCGTCGAGGTCGACGAGGACACCACCGCCTACGAGAAGAACCACATCCGCAACGCGGTCCGGATCGACTGGAAGAGCGACCTCCAGGACCCGGTCCGCCGCGACTTCATCGACCAGGCCGGCTTCGAGGCGCTGCTCAGCGCCAAGGGCATCGCCAACGACGACACCGTCGTCCTCTACGGCGGCAACAACAACTGGTTCGCCTCCTACGCCTACTGGTACTTCAAGCTGTACGGCCACGGCGACGTCCGCCTGCTCGACGGCGGCCGCAAGAAGTGGGAGCTGGACTCCCGCGACCTGGTCGTCGAGGTGCCGCAGCGCGCCGCCACCGAGTACAAGGCGCAGGCCGCCGACTCCTCGATCCGCGCCTTCCGCGACGACGTGATCGCCGCCATCGGCAACCTCAACCTGGTCGACGTCCGCTCGCCCGACGAGTTCTCCGGCAAGCTGCTCGCCCCGGCGCACCTCCCGCAGGAGCAGTCGCAGCGCCCCGGCCACGTGCCGACCGCGCGCAACATCCCGTGGGCCAAGAACGCCAACGACGACGGCACCTTCAAGAGCGACGACGAGCTCAAGGCCATCTACGAGGCCGAGGGCGTCGACCTGGCGACGGACACCATCGCCTACTGCCGCATCGGCGAGCGCTCCGCGCTCACCTGGTTCGTGCTGCACGAGCTGCTCGGCCAGGAGAACGTGAAGAACTACGACGGTTCCTGGACCGAGTACGGCAGCCTCGTCGGCGTGCCGATCGAGCTCGGCAACTGAGCCACCGGCTCCACCCGTAAGGCAGAAGGGAAACAAGACAATGTGCGGTGCGAAGGCCGGCGGCCCGGACCTGGCAGGAGTTGACGTGGCGAACGAGACGATCATCCAGGGTTCGGTGACCCGCGACGGCGAGCCGGTCAACGGCTACGTCCGACTGCTCGACGAGAACAACGAGTTCACCGCCGAGGTGCCCACCTCGGCGACCGGCCAGTTCCGGTTCTTCGCCCGCCCGGGCAAGTGGACCCTGCGGGCGCTCATCCCGGGCCAGACCGTGGACCGCCAGGTGGTCGCCTCCCAGGGCAACCTGACCGAGGTCGCCATCGCCGTCTGACCGGCGACGGCGTCAGCGGACGACACGAGCAGCAGTACCGGGGGCCCCTGCCGAGCGGGGGCCCCCGGGCATACCGTGGAAGGGTGCAGTCCCGACGGCGGCGCCGCTACTACTACGCCATGATGGGCGTCTGCCTGGGCCTCTTCGTGCTGGCCTGGGGAGCGGTCCGGTTCGTCTCCGTCCCGGCGGCCGTGGCACTGTGCGTGGTCGCGATGGTCATCCCGCCGGCGGCGGCGGTGTTCGCCAACCGGCGCGACCCCGAGGACGACTGGTGGGACGACCCGCGCTGGGAGGACCCGAAGTGGGACGACCCCGGCCACGACCGGGACCGCCCCGACCACGAGCACCGGTGATCAGTAGACGAGCGCCTGCACGCCGTCGGCCATGATCTCGCTGACGAAGACCTGCGCGCCCGCGATCCGGGCACCCTCGACGAGGTCCTTCTCCTCGATCCCGCGCCGGGCCGCGCACTGGGTGCACAGCGTGAGCGTGCCCCCGGCCAGCACCGACTCCAGCAGGTCCGGCAGCGGCGCCGCGTGCGGCAGCTCGAACTCCGCCGCGCGGCCGGGCAGCGCGAACCAGGAGGACTCCCCGGTCAGCCAGAGCGAGACCTCGACGCCGCTGGCGACGGCCACCGCCGCCACCGTGAACGCCTGCGAGCACCGCTCGGGGGCGTCCGCCCCGGCGGTCACCTTGATGACGAGCTTCTTCTTCTGGGACATGCCGCCACCTTAGGGCGAAAGAGAAGGCCTGATCGCCGACGTGGTGGGGCTCACCGAGACCCGCCCCCACCCGCCGGATAGAGTGAGCGGCAGCAAAATCCACCACACTGTCGCCGCAATGGGAGCCCCCCGTGTCCGGTCTGGAAATCTTCTTCGACGGTCTGCTGGCCCTCATGGCCGTGCTGATCACCTGGTTCGCCATCTTCTCGGTGATGAAGCTCTACCAGGGCCAGCGCTGAGCGCACTGCCGTACGGTTGAAGTACTCCCGCACCGACGACAGCGACCAGGAACATGATCGAGATCCCCTCTGACCTCCACAAGGACGTCGTCCCGCTCGCCTTCCTCCTCGGCACCTGGGAGGGCGCGGGCGTCTATGCCCCTCTGCCGGGTGAGGGGGGCCCCGGCACCGAGAAGTGCAACTTCGGCCAGGAGATCGTCATCCGCCACGACGGACGGCCCTTCCTGGAGTTCCGCTCCCGCACCTGGGTGCTGAACGGCGAGGGCGAGAAGGTCCGCCCGCTGGAGAACGAGCACGCCTTCTGGCGCATCACCAGCAACCAGCACGGCACGAGCGGTGCCCGCGGGGTCGAGATCTCCTCCGTCCGCGACGACGGCACGGTGGAGATCTGGTACGGCGAGCTGGCCGACGGCAAGCCGCAGATCGACGTCTCCACCGACGCGGTCGCCCGGATCGAGGGCTCGCCGGAGTACTCGGGCGGCAAGCGGCTCTACGGCTTCGTCAACGAGGAACTGCTCTGGGTGGGCGAGAAGGCCGCCCCGAACGTCCCGCTGCGGCCGTACATGTCCGCCCAGCTGCGGAAGGTGCTCTCGCCGGCCCAGTTGATCAAGGACATCAACGACCTGCCGGACGACGGCATCGCCTTCTTCAAGTAGGCACGGGCGCCGGTCGCGGCGCGCACGGGTGTAGGGACCGGCCCCGGGCCGGTCCCTACACTTGGTTCAGGACCCCCGACGTTTGGCAGGGAACAGGACCGTGGCGGACACCGGCACCACCGACTGGCAGCTCTCCGGCGACTGGAAGGCCGACCTGCGCGAGCGCGGGTACCGGCTCACCCCGCAGCGGCAGCTCGTGCTGGAGGCGGTCGACGCGCTCGACCACGCCACCCCGGACGACATCCTCTGCCATGTGCGGCGGACCGCCAGCGGCATCAACATCTCCACCGTCTACCGCACCCTGGAGCTGCTGGAGGAGCTGGGCCTGGTCTCGCACGCCCACCTCGGCCACGGCGCCCCGACCTACCACCTGGCCGGCCGTCACCACCATCTGCACCTGGTCTGCCGGGACTGCGAGAAGGTCACCGAGACGGCCACCGAGATCGCCCAGCCGCTGATCGACAGCCTGCGCGCCCAGCACGGCTTCGACACCGACCTCAAGCACTTCGCCATCTTCGGCCGCTGCGCGGACTGCACCGCCGAGCGCGCCCCGGAGCGGTCGTAAGCTTGCCGGTATGACCGGTCTGAAGAGCCCGCTGCTTGCACTGCCCGGAGCCGTTCCCGCCGAGGGGACCGACGAGGGCGTCGCGGCCCACTACGGCGACCTCTTCCGCGAGCAACGGAACCTCTCCCGGGGCACCGGCTTCGTGGACCTCTCGCACCGCGGCGTCGTCACCGTCACCGGGGCGGACCGGCTGAGCTGGCTGCACCTGCTGATCACCCAGCACGTCAGCGCGCTGCCGCCGCAGCAGGCCACCGACGCGCTGGTGCTCTCCGCGAACGGGCACGTCGAGCACGCCCTCTACCTGGTCGACGACGGCACCACCACCTGGGCGCACGTCGAGCCGGGCACCCAGGAGGCGCTGGTCGGCTACCTGGACAGCATGAGGTTCATGTACCGGGTCGAGGTCGCCGACGTGACCGCCGACTACGCGGTGGTCCACCTGCCGGCCGGCTCCACGGCCTCCGCCGAGGGCGCGGCGGCCGTCCGTGAGCTGCCGTACGGGCGGGACCTCTTCCTGCCGCGCGCCGGACTGGCGGAGCTGACCGCGGGCTACGGCCCGGCGGCCGGCGTCTGGGCGTACGAGGCGCTGCGGATCGAGGGCCACCGGCCGCGGCTCGGCTTCGAGACCGACCACCGCACCATCCCGCACGAGGTGGACTGGCTGAACACCGCCGTCCACCTGCAGAAGGGCTGCTACCGGGGCCAGGAGACGGTGGCCCGGGTGCACAACCTGGGGCGGCCCCCGCGCCGGCTGGTGTTCCTGCACCTGGACGGCACCGAGGAGGTGCTGCCCCCGCACGGGACGGAGGTGCGGCTCGCCTCGGACCCGGAGGGGCGGTCGCTCGGCTTCGTCACCTCCTCGGCGCGCCACCACGAGCTGGGACCGATCGCGCTGGCCATCGTGAAGCGCAACGTCCCGGTGGACGCGGTGCTGCTGGCCGGCACGGTGCCGGGCACCCAGGACGTGATCGTTCCCCAGTAGGGGCTCAGACCTCCACGATGACGGTGAACGGGCCGTCGTTCACCAGGGCGACCTTCATGTCGGCGCCGAAGCGCCCGGTCTCGACCTTGGCGCCGAGCGCACGCAGCCGGGCGACCACCTCGTCCACCAGCGGTTCGGCGACCGGCCCGGGCGCGGCGGCGTTCCAGGTGGGGCGGCGGCCCTTGCGGGCGTCCCCGTAGAGCGTGAACTGGCTGATCACCAGCAGTGGTGCGCCGATGTCCGAGCAGGATTCCTCTACGCCGTTCTCATTGGCGGGCAGCAGCCGCAGCGTCCACAGCTTGCGCGCCAGCTGGGCAGCCTTGGCGGGGGTGTCGTCGTGGGTGGCGCCGACCAGGACGCAGAGCCCGGGCTCCTCGATCGCGCCGACGGTCTCGCCGGCCACCGTCACCCTGGCCTCGGTCACTCGCTGCACCACTGCTCGCATGCGGCCATTGTGCCGGAGCCGTCGGGGGCGCGAGCACGCTCCTGGGGGCGCTTCTGACCAGAGTGCACGCCGGGTAGCGTGCGCCTGCGCGCGCCATGGCGGCGTTCTCCCTGCGAAAAGCTTCGGTCGTATCAGCCACCCCTCTTCGCCAGGGGGCCGTTCGGGTGCACGGGCGGTGCGGCGGCGCCGGGCGGGGTGGCACGCTGGGGGACCGTACGAGGGCGGGCCCGCCGCTCCGCCGCACAGGCGGGGCCGGTCGGCGCGCCCGAGGTCCGGGGCGCCGAGGTCCGCCGCGCCGGGCCCGGTTCGGCCGGGCGGCCGAGCCGGTAGGTCAGGCGTTCTGGTCGTGTCGCCCCGCCGGGTGGCCACGGCCGGGGGCGGGAACCTTCGTGGGCGTCCGGGCGTGCCTCCGGACGGGAACGCGCCATCGGCGCGCGCGGTGGTTGACGGGCCGGACCGGCGGCAGGCGACGGGGCGCCGCGAGCGGGTGGGATCGGGACGACGGCAGGTGGTTGGTTGATGGACGCGATCAGCGCGGCGCAGGACCGGTACGGGCGGCTGCCCGAGGGGCCCGGGGCCGGCCCCGAGCCGGACCTCGGACGATTGGGCCTGGACCAACTGCGGATCCTGCGGCGGGAGACCCTGGAGCAGGAGGCCGACCTCTCCTACCTGCGGCGGCTGCTGCACGGCCGGATGGACATCCTGCTGGCCGAGCTGGACCGCCGGCCCGGCGCCCGCCCCGCGGACCCGACGGAGCCGGCCGGCGCCCTGCTGGAGCGGCTGCCGGCCATCCTGACGGACACCCCGTCCACCGTCCGCCGCTCCGCCCGGCACGTCACCCTGGGGCCGCCGCGCGGGCAGCAGTCCCAGCTGGAGGCGGACGCGCTGATGGGCGACGTCCAGCTGGCCGACCTGGCGGCGCACCCGGCGGAGGAGCTGCTGGCGGCCCTCGAACGGCTGCGGTCGCACGAGCGGGAGGTGTCCGGCCGGCGGCAGCGGCTGTTGAGGACGGCGGACGGCTGCAACGCCGAAATCACCCGCAGGTACCGTGATGGGGAAGCACGGGTCGACGACCTGCTCGCCGGCGGCCCGCTCTGACAGGTGCGAGGGCCGCCCGGGGGCGGGGGACGGGCCCGGCTCGCCCCCGGTTCACCCTCACCTCCGGAAGGCTTTCGCCATGTCCAATTCCGCCGCCCTGCCCGTGCTCGCCGAAGTCGTCCGCTCGGGATTCGTCGAGGGCCGGCACCACGGTTCGCTGGTGCTGCTGGCCGCCGACGGCTCGGTCGACCTCGCGCTGGGCACGCCGGACGCGCCGGTCTTCCCGCGTTCCTGCGCCAAGCCGTTCCAGGCGGTGGCCACGCTGCGGGCCGGGCTGGCGATCGAGGGGGAACTGCTGGCGCTGGCCGCCTCCAGCCACTCCGCAGAATCGTTTCACCTTGACGGCGTGCGCCGGATCCTCGCCGGTGCCGGGCTGGACGAGTCCGCCCTGCGCACCCCGGCCGACCTCCCGCTCGACGACCTGGAGGCGGAACTGCACCTGCGCTGGGGCGGCGACCGCGAGCCGATCCTGATGGACTGCTCCGGCAAGCACGCCGGCTGGCTGGCCGCCTGCGCCGCCAACGGCTGGCCCACCGACAGCTACCTCGACCCGGAGCACCCGATCCAGCGGCTGGCCCGCGAGGCCCTGGAGGAGGCCGTCGGCGAGCCCGCCGCGCACGCCGGGGTGGACGGCTGCGGCGCGCCGCTGCTGGCCGTCGGTCTGACCGGCCTGGCCCGCGCCTACCGCGCCCTGGTGCTGGCCGAGCCCGGCACCCCGCAGCGCCTGGTCGCCGACGCGATGCGGGCGCACCCCGAGTACGTGGCCGGCACCCGCCGGGCCGACACCCGGCTGATGCGGGCGGTGCCCGGCGCGCTCGCCAAGATGGGCGCGGAGGCCGTCCAGGTGGTGGCGCTGCCGGACGGCCGGGCGCTCGCCTTCAAGATCGACGACGGTGCCGAGCGGGCCCGCGGCCCGGTGCTGGCCGCCGCGCTGCGCCGCCTCGGGGTGAGCACCGGCGACGGCACGCTGGAGCGGATCGCAGCCTCCCCGCTGTTCGGCGGCGGCGTCCCGGTCGGCGAGGTGCGTGCGGCCTTCTGACCGCTCCGCATGCGGAGCGACGGCCCCCGGGTGCACGGTGGACCGGGGGCCGTCGCACAGCTGAGGAGTCCGCCATGAGCGAGCACGTCTACCGGGTCACCGAGATCGTCGGGTCCTCGACGGAGAGCATCGACGCCGCGATCCGCAACGGCGTCGAGCGGGCCTCCCGGACGCTGCGCAACCTCGACTGGTTCGAGGTGACGCAGATCCGGGGCCACCTCGACGAAGGGCGGATCAAGCACTACCAGGTCGGCCTGAAGATCGGCTTCCGGCTGGACGAGGAGGGCTGAGTCACCCGCGCTCCGGCAGCACCAGCGGCAGCCCCGTGCGCGGGTGCGGCAGCACCTCGACCGGGTGCCCGTACACCTCGCTGAGCAGCGGCGCGCGCAGCACCTCGGCCACCGGGCCGTCGGCGACCGTCGCGCCGTCGGTCAGCAGCACCACGCGGTCCGCGTAGGCCGCCGCCAGCGACAGGTCGTGCAGCACGACGACCACCCCGTCCCCGGCGGCGGCCCGGGTGCGGGCCAGCCGCAGCACCAGCTCCTGGTGGCGCAGGTCGAGCGCGGCGGTGGGCTCGTCGAGCAGCAGCAGCGGGGTGCGCTGGGCGAGCACCCGGGCCAGCGCCACCCGGGCCCGTTCGCCGCCGGAGAGCGCGGTGAACGGCCGCCCGGCGAAGGCGGTGGACTCGGTCGCGGCCATCGCCTCGGCGACCACCCGCTCGTCCTCGGCGGCGGCCGCCGTGCCGGCCCAGGGGGCGCGGCCCATCCGGACCACCTCGTCGGCCGGGAACGGGAAGGACAGCGCGGCCGCCTGCGGCAGCAGTGCGCGGCGCCGGGCGAGGTCGGCGGGCCGGTAGCCGGCCAGCGGGCGGCCGTCCAGCCGGACCTCGCCGGCGGTCGGCACGAGGTCGCCGGCCAGTACGGAGAGCAGCGTGGACTTGCCGGCGCCGTTCGGCCCGAGCAGGGCGACCACCTCGCCGGCGGCGACCCGGACGTCCGCGCCGGCCAGCAGGTCGCGCCCGCCGACGGTCAGCCGGACGGCCTCGGCGGTGAGCAGCTCGGTGCCCGGCGCGGGCCGTCCGGGCACCTCGGGGCGGCTTCGCAGCGTACGGATCCTCATGCCCAGCCTCCCTGCCTGGTCCTGGTGCGGCGCAGCAGCCAGAAGAAGAACGGGCTGCCGATCAGCGCGGTGAGCACGCCGAGCGGCAGTTCGGCCGGTTCGGCCAGGGTGCGCGCGGCGAGGTCGGCGGCGACCAGGACGAGCGCGCCGCCGAGCGCGGAGGCGGGCAGCAGGAAGCGGTGGCCGGGGCCGGCGACCATCCGCAGCAGGTGCGGGACGACCAGGCCGACGAAGCCGATGATGCCGCTGACCGCGACGGCGGCGGCGGTGAGCAGGGCGACCAGGGTGATCAGCACCAGCCGCATCCGCTCGACGTCCACGCCGAGGTGGCGGGCGGGCCGTTCGCCGAGCGCCAGCAGGTCCAGCGAGCGGGCGTAGCGGGGCGCGACGGCGAGGCCGGCGAGCGCGAACGGCAGGACGGCGAGCACCTTGCCCCAGGTGGCCTGGGAGAGCGAGCCGAGCTGCCAGAAGGTGACCTGGCTGATCGCGGCGGAGTCGGCGGTGAACAGGAACAGGCCGATCAGCGCGCCGCAGAAGGCGTTCACCGCGACGCCGGTGAGGATCAGCGTGACCACCTCGGTGCGCCCGCCGGAGCGGGACATCGCGTAGACCGCGAAGACCGTCACCAGGCCGGTGGCGAAGGCGGAGGCGGTCACCGTCCAGGTGCCGAGCGCGTCGAGTCCGAGCACGATGCAGCCGACCGCGCCGACCGCGCCGCCGGAGGAGACGCCGATGACGGCCGGTTCGGCGAGCGGGTTGCCGAACACGCCCTGCATCAGCGCGCCCGCGCAGCCGAGCGAGGCGCCGACCAGCAGGGCGAGCACCACCCGGGGGAGGCGGACGTTCCAGAGCACCGACTCGGGGACGCGGCCGAGTTCGTGGCCGCCGAGGCCGAGCCGGTGGCCGAAGGAGGCGAGGATGTCGCCGAGCGGGATGCGGTAGGCGCCGATGCCGGCCGCGAGCAGGGCGAAGAGCAGCAGGGCTGCGGCGAGGCCGGCGGTGAGCAGGGCGGTGCGGCTGGTGCGTCTGCCGGCTACCGGGACGCGCTTGTCCGTGATGGCGGCGGTCACCGGGCGGCCTTCGGGTAGAGCTGCTCGGCGATCTCGTGGATCACCTGCGGGGTGCGCGGGCCGTAGCTGAGCAGCTGGCCGTCCTCGATGGAGACGACCCGGCGGTCGAGGCCGGCCGGGGTCTGGGCGACGCCGGGCAGCTTGAGCAGGCCGTCGACGCCGCCGACGGAGTCGAGGCCCTTGCTCATCACCAGGATGGCGTCGGGGGCGGCCTTGACCAGGGCCTCGCTGGTGAGCGGGGTGAAGTCGCCGCTGAGTCCGGCGGCGGTGCCGGCGTCCTCGCCGCCGACCGCCTCGATCAGCGAGCCGGCGCCGGAGGCCGGGCCGCCGAGCAGGTAGACGGAGGCGCTGCCGCGCAGGTAGAGGAAGGCGACCTTGGGACGGCGCTCGACGGCGGGCAGGGCGGCCTTGGCCTCGGTGATCCGCTGCTCGGTGCGCTCCTTCAACTGTCGTCCGGCGTCGGGGACTCCGAGGGCGGCGGCGACGGTGTCGATGCGCGGGCCGACGTCCTCCAGCCGCTTGGCGTCGTCCAGGACGAGCAGCGGGACGCCGGCCGCGCGGATCTGAGCGATCGCCTCGGCCGGGCCGGTGGAGCGGTCGGCGAGCACGACGGTGGGGTGCAGGGAGAGCACGCCCTCGGCGGAGACGTCGTGGGCCTGGGTGATCACGGGCAGGGCGGTGGCCTGCTCGAAAGTGGTGGAGACGTCCCGGGCGACGACCTTGGGGCCGAGGCCGAGGCTGAAGACGATCTCGGCCAGGCTGCCGTTGAGCGGGATGATCCGCTCGGCGCTGGTGACGGTGGTCGTCCGGCCGTCGGCGGAGGTCGCGGTGGCGGGCAGTCGCGGGGTCGGTGCGTCGGGCAGCGGTTCGACCTTGTCCGGGGCGCGCGAGCCCGTTCCGGTGGCCTCGCCGGTGCTGGTGGTGAAGCCGCAGGCGGTCAGGGCGAGCAGCAGGCCGAGGAGGAGCAGCAGGATCGCGGGGCCGCGGGCGGCCCGATGTCGGGTGGTACTGCTGCTCAACGTCGTTCCCTTCGTTGGGAGTTGTCGCCGCCGGTGCGTGGGGTGCGGGGGTGCCCGGCGGGGCTCTTGACTCATATATTAGGTTAGCCTTACCTAAACCTCGCAAGGGGGTCGGCCATGCGTCGACCCTGCCTTGCCCTGCCTTCCCCTGCCGTTTCCCTGTCGCGCCGAGGAGTGATCCGCGTGCCTCTGCCCCATCGGCTCCGCCGTCTGACCGCCGGCCTGGTGGCCGCCCTGGCGGCCCTGTTGACGGTCGCCCTGCTGCCCGGCCAGGCGGCGGCGGCCGAGGGGCGGGTGTCCGGCGGGCGGCTCGACTGGGGGATCAAGCAGTCCTTCCTGACGTACGTCACCGGGCCCATCGCCCAAGGGAAGTGGTCGCTCAACGGCGGCGCGGCCACGGTCGCCGGCAGCGGCTTCCGGTTCCACTCCGCCACCGGTACGTACGACCCGGCCGACGGCGCGCTGAGCGCCGCGTTCTCCGGCGGGGTCCGGTTCACCGGGCACCAGGAGAACGGCGCCAACGCGCTGGACCTCAGCATCGGGAAGCTCACCTTCCGGGCCGCCGCGGGCGGCGGGGCCGGGCTGTACGCGGACGTCAGCAGCAAGTCCCGGGAGACCGGGCAGGTCAGCAGTGCGGGCCAGGCCAAGCTGGCCGACCTCTCGCTGGCCGGCGTCGACCTGCGCGGCGCGGCCGGCACCCTGACGCTCAGCAACGTCCCGGCGACGCTGACCGAAGCGGGCGCCAAGGCGTTCGGCGGGTTCTACACGGCGGGGACGGCGCTCGACCCGGTCAACCTGTCGGTCAACCTGCCCGCCGCGCAGCCGACCCAGGCCGCGCCCACGACCGCCCCGGCGGCTCCCGCCGCGCCGACCGCGACCGCACCGCCGTCGGCGCCCCCGTCCGCGTCCGTGACGCCGAGCGCCGCGCCGGCGACGACCGCGCCGACCGCCCCCGGGACTCCGGCCGACACCCCTGCCCCGACCACCGCCCCGGCCGCCGCCACCGAGTTCGGCAACGGCGCGCTCGACTGGGGCGTGCGCCGGACCTTCCGCGACTACGTCACCGGTGCGATCGCCCAGGGCCGTTGGGAACCCACCGGCGGCGCGGCGGACGGCGGCGCGTTCTTCCGCTGGACGCCCGCCAAGGGCAGCCACGACCCGGCGAGCGGTGCGCTGGACGCCGCCTTCACCGGCAGCGTCCGCTTCACCGGCTTGAAGAGCGGTGAGACCTTCGGCCTGGACCTCACCCTGGCCAACCCGGGCGTCACCGTCGCCGACGGCAAGGGCGTGCTGCGTGCCGACGTCTCCGGCCGCACCCCGGACGGCACCGCGCAGCAGCTCACCGGCGTCGAGCTGGCGACCTTCGACCCGGCCGGCCTCAAGGTCGAGGACGGGCTGCTCAGGGCCGTCGAACTCCCGCTCACGCTCACCGAGCCGGGCGGCAAGGCCTTCGGCGGCCTGTACCCCGCGGGCACCGAGATGGACCCGCTGAGCTTCGCCGTCGCCCTCGACCCGGCCGCCGCCCTCCCGCCGCTGCCGGACATCGGCAGCGCCCCGCCGGTCGCCCCGACGACCGCTCCGGCGAGCCCGTCCGTCGCGCCGGTCGCCGCCACCGGCTCCGGGGGCTCGGACGGCTTCCCGACGGCGGCCGTGGTGATCGGTGGCCTGCTCGCGGCCGTGCTGGCCGCGGCCGGCGGCCTGTTGGTCCGCCGCCGCCGTCGCGCCTGACCCCCACTCTCCTTCCCCCCTGCTCATCGATCGGAGTTCCCCCATGTCCCGCAACCGCACCCGGCTGGCCGCCCTGGCCGCCGTCACCGCCGGTCTCGGCCTGACCGCCCTCGGCGCCCCGGCCCTGGCCTTCGGCGCCGGCGCGCCGAGCAGCGTCACGTACGACACCGGCGCGCTGGACTGGGGCGTGAAGGCCAGCTTCCGCAACTACATCGAGAGCCCGGCCTCCCAGGGCGGCGCGATCGAGCTGACCGGTGGTGCGACCCGCAACGCCGACGGCACCTTCCACTTCGGCCTGGCGAGCGCCAAGTACGACCTCACCACCCACACGCTCAGCTCCTCCTTCACCGGCGGCGTGCACTTCACGGCCCACCACGGGGCGCTGGACGTCGCGCTCAGCGACCTGAAGATCACCACGGCGGGGACGGCCGGCACGCTCACCGCCGACACGGCCTCCAAGGAGTCGATGAGCGCCAGTGAGGTCACCAAGCGGGACGACGTGCCGCTGGTGACGTTCACCGTCGGCCGGGACACCACGACGGGCGTGCCGGCGGCGGCGAAGCTGACGGAGGAGGGCGCCAAGGCGTTCGCGGGCTTCTACCAGGCCGGGGCGGACATGGACCCGCTGGCGCTGCTGCTCAAGCAGAGCCCGGCCACCCCGTCCCCGACGGCCACCACGACGGCCACGCCGACCGCGACTCCGACCGCCACTGCGACGGCGACCGCGACGCCGACCGCCGAGCCGACCGCCACGGCGACCGCCTCGCCGTCCGCCACCGCCACCGCGACCGCCTCGCCCACGGCCACGGCCACCTCCTCGCCGTCCGCCATTGCCTCGCCCACGGCCACTGCCTCGCCGTCCGCCACACAGTCCCCGACGGCCACCTCCTCGCCGTCCGCGACCTCGTCCCCGTCCACCACCGCGCCGATCGGCAACGGTGCACTCGCCGTCGTCAACGGCACCCTGGACTGGCAGGTCAAGGAGAGCTTCCGCAAGTACCTGCAGAGCCCGGTGGCCAACGGCAAGGTCGAGTTCGGCGGCGGCGCGGCCGACTACCGCTTCGGTGGCGGCAACGGCAGCTACAACACGACGAGCCACACCCTGTCGGCGGGCTTCGCCGGCTCGGTGCGCTTCCTCGGCCACCCGGCGGCGGGCGGCTACCAGCTGGACACCACCTTCTCCAAGCTGGGCCTGAGCATCGACGGGAACGGCGCCTTCCTGACGGCCGACGTCAACGCCAAGTCCCTGGACGGGAAGACGACCTCGCTGTCCGGCGCGCGGATCGCCAAGCTGGACGTGTCGAAGGCGAACCTCACCCCGGTGAACGGTGTGGTGACGCTGAACGCCGTCCCGGCCACGCTGACCGCCGAGGGCGTGCCGGCCTTCGCGAACTACAAGGAGGGCGAGGCCCTCGACCCGGTCACCGTCTCGCTGGCGTTCGACAAGAACGCCCAGCTGCCCACCACCCGGCCGAACACCGGCGGCGGCGCAGCGGGCGGCACCACGACGGGTACCACCACCGGCACCACCGGCTCGGCCAACGGCGGCGGCGCGGTCACGACCGGCGGTGCCTCCCTGACCACCACCGGCACCGACACCGGCGTCCTGGCCTCCACCGGTTCCTCCACCCCGGTCGCCCCGCTCCTGGCCACCGCCGGCGGCCTGCTCCTCCTCGGCGGCGGCGCCACCGCCCTGGCCCGCCACCGCAAGTCCACCAACGCCTGATCAGGGGGCGATGGAGCAGGAAGTCGGCGGGTCCGACTTCCTGCTCCCCGCACCGGCACCTGAACCGGGGCCCACAATGGGCCTCGTGATCGGTTGGGTTCGAGGCCGGCGCCGACGCAGGGCTGCCGCGCGGGATGCGATGCCGGTGGAGGAGCGCGTCGTCGTGGCGGCCGACGCGGACGAACCGCTGACGGTGGTTCTCGAGTCGATGGGCACGCTCTACGAGGTGCCTGCGGGCTCGTACCTGACAGTCGGCTTCAGATCGCCGCCGGGTAGTAGCGGTGGAGTCTCCCGCCGGACGGACTACGTCTCCATCTGTCCGGCGATCGGGGGCACGATGAACGTGTGGACGGCAGAGGGTGCGGAGATCGATCTGGACACGGGCTGTCCTGAGGAGAGCTGATCGCGGAGCAGGAAGTCGACCTCATCGACTTCCTGCTCCGTGTTCCTGCTCCGTGCCGCAGCGCTCAGGCGCTCAGCGGGTACCTGGTGTCCAGATCGCGGAAGACGGCGCCGTTCAGCTGGAAGGCCCGCTTGCACTCCTCGACCACCCGGCGGCGCTCGACCTCGTCCATGGCCAGCCCGGCGGCGTCCAGCTTGGCCCGGTAGTCGCGCTTGAACGCGGCCGGGTTGTCGACCTGCTCGAAGACGTAGAACCGCACGCCGTCGCCCTTGCGCTCGAAGCCCCAGGTCTTCTCGGCGATGCCCCGGATGATCTGACCACCCGACAGATCTCCCAGGTAGCGGGTGTAGTGGTGGGCGATGACGCCCGCCGGCCACTGGTCCGCGAGCTCCTCCAGGCGGGTGACGTACGCCTCGGTGGCCGGCAGCGGCGCGAGGCCCTCGCGCCAGCCCGGGCCGCGCAGGTGGGCCAGGTCGCGCTCGATGGCCTCGGTCCGCAGCAGCGCCGGGTCGATGAAGGGGGCGACCACCGGGTGCCGTGCCAGCTCCTCCGCCCGGCCCTCCAGCGCGCGGTAGACGTACCAGAGCTGGGCGGTGAGGTCGGCGTACGCCTCGACGCCGAGGTGCCCGCCGAGCAGGCGGCTCATGAAGGACGACTGCTCGGCCGCCTCGTGCTCGGCGCTGCTGGCGGTGCGCAGCACGGTGGAGAACGGGACGACGGGCTGCTCGGGTATGGGCATGCGGGCCTCCAGAGATCGAGAACACCCCCGATTGCTTTGGTTAGCCTAACCTAAGCTCCCGTCATGCCGACAAGGTGTCGGGAAGAATTTCGCGCCCCCGGGAACGGCGAAGGCCGGGGCCCGCGGAAAACTCCGCGAACCCCGGCCTCCGACTGCCCCGACCTACCTCGAAGCGCCCCGGCGGACGGACCGCCGGACCGCCGAGACGGTCATGACGGCTCAGTGACCGCCCTGCTCCGCCAGGCGCTTGATCGACGCGGTGACCTCGGCCTCGGCCTCGGTACGGCCGACCCAGTTGGCACCCTCGACCGACTTGCCGGGCTCCAGGTCCTTGTAGACCTCGAAGAAGTGCTGGATCTCCAGGCGGTCGAACTCCGACACGTGGTGGATGTCCTGGAGGTGCTCCCAGCGCGGGTCGGTCGCCGGGACGCAGAGCAGCTTGTCGTCGCCGCCGGCCTCGTCCGTCATCTTGAACATGCCGATGACGCGGCACTTGATCAGGCAACCGGGGAAGGTCGGCTCGTCCAGGATGACCAGGGCGTCCAGCGGGTCACCGTCGTCCGCCAGGGTGCCCTCGACGTAGCCGTAGTCGGCCGGGTAGCGGGTCGAGGTGAAGAGCATCCGGTCGAGCCGCAGACGGCCGGTCTCGTGGTCGACCTCGTACTTGTTACGAGAGCCCTTCGGGATTTCGATAAGGACGTCGAACTCCAACGGTTCCTCCAAGGTAGGGACTGACAGAATCCAAGTGTCTCCTACGGGAGTGAGTGCTCAGGAAAGGGGCCGGTCGGTGGGAGCAGGGGCTGGGTCGGGGAACCGGCGCGGGGGGACGGCCGCGGGGCTGTTCGGGGCGGTGCTGCTGGTCGCCGGAACGGTGCTCGGCGCGGGTGGTGCGTACGCGCAGCCGTCCCCGACGCCGACCGGATCGGCCTCGCCGGGCGGCCGGCCGAGCGGGAACGCCCAGGGGGACGAGGACGAGGGCAACGGCCGTCGGGACGGCGACAGGGGCGGCAAGGGGGACCGGGGCGACCACGACGGCCACCGGCCGGGTGGCCGGGGCGGCGAGTCGCCCAACCCGTCCGCGAGCGCCACCGGGACCCCCGGCACCGCCGCCACGGCGCGTCCCACCGGCACCACCGGCACCACCGGCACCGCCGCGCCGCCGCCCGCCGCCAAGCCCACCGGGGCCGTGCGCCCGGCCCCCGTCGGAACGGTGCTGGCCGCTGCCGGGGCCGGACCGGACACCGGACTGCCCACCGCCCAGGGCCTCCAGCAGGCGCTCGTCACCGTGCTCGCCGACCGGAACCTCGGCACCGTCGGCCTCGCCGTCGCCGACACCGCCAACGGCGAACTCCTCTACGGGAGCGGCGAGAACACCGCCGCCACCCCGGCGTCCACCACCAAGCTGGCCACCGCGGTCGCGGCGTTGTCGCTGATTCCCGGCGACACCCGGCTGACCACCCGGGTCGTCAAGAACGCGGCCACCGGCGGAATCACTCTCGTGGGTGGTGGCGATCCGACGCTGACGGCGCTCCCCGCCGACCAGGTGCAGATCGCCGGCGTCCCCGCGGACGCGGACACCGCCCCCGCCTCGCTGGACGCGCTGGCCCGGCAGACCGCCACCGCGCTGAAGGCCGAGGGCGCCACCACCGTCGTGCTCGACTACGACGTCTCCCTCTACAGCGGCGGGCTGCTGCACAAGAACCACGACAACGAGAACATCGCCGCGGTGACGCCGCTGATGGTGGACGAGGGCAAGGTCGACCCGAAGACCCGCGAGGACGCGCCCGCCCGCGTCGGCGACCCGGCCGGGGCGGCCGCCGAGGCCTTCGCCAACCTGCTGAAGGCCCAGGGCATCACCGTCCAGGGCAGGGCGAAGCAGGCCGCCTCCCCGGCCGTCGCCGACGCACCGGTGCTGGGCCGGGTCGACTCGCCCACCGTGGCCCGGCTGGTCGAGCGGCTGCTGACCACCTCCGACAACACCCTCTCCGAGGCGATCGCCCGGCAGGCCGCGCTCGCCGCCCACCAGCCGGCCAGCTTCGAGGGCGCCGCCACCGCCGTCACCCAGGAACTCGCGCGGCTCGGCGTGCCGATGACCGGCGTGGTGCTCAACGACGGCAGCGGCCTGCACCCCGGCAACGCGATCCCGCCGGTCGCCCTGGTCAAGCTGCTCGCACTGGCCGCCTCCGCGGAGCACCCGACGCTGCGGCCGGTGCTGACCGGCCTGCCGATCGCCGGCTTCACCGGCACCCTCGGCAAGCGCTTCGGCTCCACCTCGGGCGCCGCCGACGCGGCCGGCCTGGTCCGCGCCAAGACCGGCAGCCTGAGCGGCGTCAACACCCTGGCCGGCACCGTCGTGGACGCCGACGGCCGCCTGCTCTCCTTCGCCCTGATGACCCGCACCACCGCCCCCGCCGACACCGCCCGCACCGCCATGGACCGTGTCGTGGCCCGCCTCGCCGCCTGCGGCTGCCACTAGAGAATCCGGGCCCGCCTCCCGCCCGCCGGATCGCGCCTGCCCCCCCGGGGGGGCAGGCGCGGCGTGGTCGTCGGGGGCGAGGTCCGCGTCTTGCGTGGTGCCCGGGATCGGCCTTCGGCCCAACGGCTCCGCCCCGTGATGCGTGCACCCGACGCCGCCCAGCCCGCCCTCCGGACCGGACATCCGGGAGACCGCCGACAGATTCGCCCGGTGCGCCCGCTGCCGCAGCGGGTCGGCCAGCCGACCTCGGACCGGGCGTGGCCGCCATCCGGTGCGGAGGTGGGCCAGGCGTGGGTGTCGACTATTGGGTGAGTTCGGTGTGGGCGTGGTCGTCGTTCGGGCCGGGGGTGTGGGGATGGGGATGGGGCCGGGCTGATCCGGGTCGGGTGTCGGGTGAGTTCGGTGTGGTGTGTCCGGGCGGGGGTCTTTCGTCGGCTCGGCCGTGGGTGCGGCTCGGGCGCGGGTGTCGCGTGCAGGAGGTGGGGGCTGCCTCGGGGTGTGCCCGGTGGCCCGGACCGGCGCGGGTTCCGGGCGTTGTGGGCGGGCTCCGGGCGAGGTTGTCCGGCGGGTGCCCGGTGGCCCGGTGAGGGTGGGTCCGTGCTGTGGCGGGCGTTTCGGACGGGGGGCTCGTCGGCGCGCGGTGGGCCGGCGGCGGTTCCGCCCGGGGTGCTTTGGGGTGGAGTGTCCCGCGTACGGGGCCGGGTCCGGCCCGGGCATCGCGTGCCGCTGCCCCGGTGTGCCCGGCCGGGTGGTCATTGGGGGGCCGTTCCGGCTCCCCCAGGGGGGCGGGAGCACGTACGGTGAGGGCATGACGAGCGCGAGCGGCGGTGCTGACATGGTCGACTGGAATCTCGCGGTCGCAACCGCGACCAGGTTGGTGCGGCCGGGGCCGGAGGTGAGCCGGGCCGAGGCGGCCGCGGTGGTCGCCGAGTTGCGCCGGCACGCACTGGCGGCCGAGGAGCACGTCCGGGAGTTCACCGGCATGCGTTCCAGCAGTCTGGCCGAGGCGGCCGCGACCCCGGTGCTGATCGTGGACCGGCCCGGCTGGGTGCGGGCCAATGTGGCGGGCTTCCGGACCATCGTGCAGCCGCTGGTGGAGAAGCTCCAGGCGCGCCGCACGAACGGGTCGGCCGCCGCGGTGTTCGGCACGGTGGGGGAGAAGGCGACCGGTATCGAGGTCGGCGCGCTGCTGGCGTTCCTGGCCACCAAGGTGCTCGGCCAGTACGAGACCTTCGCGCCGGCCGAGCCCTCGCTGGAGGCGCCGGACAGCCCCGCCGCGCTGTTCGACAAGCCGCGCCTGGGTCCCGAGGGCCCCGGCCCCGGGCGGCTGCTGCTGGTGGCGCCGAACATCGTGCACGTGGAGCGGGAGCTGGACGTCGACCCGGTCGACTTCCGGCTCTGGGTCTGTCTGCACGAGGAGACCCACCGGACCCAGTTCACCGCGGTGCCCTGGCTGCGCGACCACATCCAGTCCGAGGTGCAGTCCTTCCTGGCCGAGACGGACGTCGACCCGGGCGCGCTGCTGGAGCGGCTGCGGGACGCGGCCGGTTCGCTGGGCGCGGGGCTGCCGGGCCTGGGCGGCGGCCGGGCCGACAACGCCTCCTCGGCCGGGCTGCTGGAGATCGTCCAGTCGCCCGCCCAGCGGGAGATCCTCGGGCGGCTGACCGCCGTGATGTCCCTGCTGGAGGGGCACGCGGACGTGGTGATGGACGGCGTGGGCCCGGCGGTGGTGCCGAGCGTCGCCGAGATCCGGGAGAAGTTCCAGCAGCGCCGGGACCGCGGCGCCAACCGGCTGGACCTGGTGCTGCGCCGGCTGCTCGGGATGGACGCCAAGCTCCGCCAGTACCAGGACGGCGCGGTGTTCGTCCGGGGCGTGGTCGAGCAGGTCGGCATGGAGGGCTTCAACCGGGTCTGGACCTCGCCGAACACGCTGCCGACCAAGGAGGAGATCCACGACCCGGCCGCCTGGGTGGCCCGCGTCGCGCGCTGACCCGGGGGCCGACAGCGGGAGGGGCACGGTCCAAACCCGTTCGTACGGGTGGTCCAGCCGTGCACATGGCGGGTGAAGATACGTTTCTTCATTCACCCGAACGTGGGACGGTGGTCGTACCGGTGGCGCGGGTGGCGTAGCGGGTGCCTCCTTTCTGCCACCATCTGTGAGCGCCCGGTAACAGGGTGCTCACGGATGCGCGGTCCCCCGCCGCGCCCGCCGTCGTCCTGTCCCCCTCCGTCGAGGAGTCGCCGCCGTGGGCCCTCACCCCGCCGTCGCCGCGATACGCCTGGCCGTTCGCCGCACCCTCACCGACCTCGTCGCCGAGGCCGGTTCCACCTTCACCGCGCCCGTCCGGGAGCCGCGCGAGCGCACCGGCGGTGCGCCGCTGGCCGCCGCCGCCGCGCTGCCCGCCGCCGTCGGCACCACGCTGATCGGCAACGCCCACCGCCACCCGTCCGGGCTGCCCCGCACCCCCGCCGCGCCCGGCTCGCCGCTGGTCCTGGTCGCCGTCAGCGGCGGCGCGGACTCCATGGCGCTCGCCATCGCGGCCGCCTTCGAGGCCCCCAAGATCGGCCTGCGGGTCGGCGCCGTCACCGTCGACCACGGCCTCCAGCCGGGCTCCGCCGAGCGCGCCGCCCAGGTCGCCGGCCGGCTGCGCGAGCTGGGCCTGGACCCGGTCGAGGCGGTCGCGGTGCGGGTCGGCCGCGAGGGCGGACCCGAGGCCGCCGCCCGGGACGCCCGCTACGCCGCGCTGGACGAGGCCGCCGAGCGGCACGGCGCGGTCGCCGTCCTGCTCGGGCACACCCGCGACGACCAGGCCGAGACCGTCCTGCTGGGCCTGGCCCGCGGCTCGGGCTCCCGCTCGCTGGCCGGCATGCCGGCCCAGAAGGGCCGCTACCGCCGCCCGCTGCTGGAGCTGGACCGGGCCGCCACCCGGCAGGCCTGCTCCGCCCAGGCGATCCCGGTCTGGGACGACCCGCACAACTGCGACCCGGCCTACACCCGTTCGCGGGTCCGCCACGAGGTGCTGCCGGTGCTGGAGAAGCACCTGGGCGGCGGCGTGGTCGAGGCGCTGGCCCGCACCGCCCGGCTGTTCCGCGACGACGCCGACGCGCTCGACCAGTGGGCCGCGCTGGCCGAGCGCGACATCCGTACGGGCGAGGGCGCCCTGGACGCCGACAAGCTGGGCGAACTGCCCCCCGCCGTGCGCCGCCGGGTGCTGCGCCGGGCCGCGCTACGGGCGGGCTGCCCGGCCGGGGACCTGTTCGCCCGGCACCTCGAAACGATCGACCTGCTGGTCACCGGTTGGCGCGGACAGGGGCCGCTGCACCTACCCGGGGGCGTCGAAGCGACCCGGCGGTGTGGCACGCTGGTCTTTCGGCGACAGGGCGACTGACGGGCGGGCACGCCCGGGGGGAGCCGGCCGCCGGCCATCCAGACCCCGACACGTTTGAGGACGTATCCCCGGTGGACCAGAACGACATGGGCGCTGACCTCGCGAAGGTGCTCATCAGCAAGGACGAGATCGACGCCAAGCTCCTGGAGCTGGCCGAGCGCATCGACCGGGACTACGCAGGCAAGGACCTGCTGATCGTCGGCGTCCTCAAGGGGGCCGTGATGGTCATGGCGGACCTTGCCCGCACCCTGCACTCGCAGGTGACCATGGACTGGATGGCCGTCTCCTCCTACGGGATGGGCACCAAGTCCTCCGGTGTGGTGCGGATCCTGAAGGACCTCGACACCGACATCGCCGGCCGTGACGTCCTGATCGTCGAGGACATCATCGACTCCGGCCTGACCCTGTCCTGGCTGCTCGGCAACCTGAGCTCGCGCGGCCCGGCCTCGCTGGAGGTCTGCGCCCTGCTGCGCAAGCCGGACGCGGCCAAGGTCGAGATCGACGTCAAGTACGTGGGCTTCGACATCCCCAACGAGTTCGTCGTCGGCTACGGCCTCGACTACGCGGAGAAGCTGCGCAACCTGCCGTTCATCGGCACCCTCGCCCCGCACGTCTACGGCGGCTGAGACCCGTTCGGACGACGGGCGGGAACAGGAGCCTGTTCCCGCCCGTTGGATCCGGGGGACCATAGAAGAACGTCGTATCGCCGTGCTCCCGCCACGTGGGGGCGGCACTGCGGTACGGTCCAATAAACCGCTCTTCACATGAGCAGTGACCGAATGCGCCGGCGGCCCACAGCCCCGCGGCGCCGTTGAGTGGCAGGAGGGACGGGGCGGCAACGCCCCGCATGGATGGACGTCAAGCGATACTTCCGTGCGCCGATCATGTGGATCGTGCTGGCCGTCCTCGCCGTCATCGTGCTGATGCAGGTCGTTTCGGATTCGAACGGCTACAAGACGGTGGACACCGGGCAGGTCGTCGCAGCGATCGACGCGAAGCAGGTCAAGTCGGCGCAGATCACCACAGGTGACTCGAACACCATCAAGATCCAGCTGAAGGACGGCTCCAAGCTGCCCGCCGTGGGCACCGGCAAGCCGCAGTCCGGCAGCAAGTTCCAGGCCTCGTACATCGGCGACCAGGGTGTCGCGATCGCCGACAAGCTGCAGGCCCAGATCAACGACAACGACCAGAGCACGCTCTCCGAGGGCTACACCATCAGCCCGGAGAAGCAGAGCACCCTCGTCAGCCTGCTGCTGTCGATGCTGCCCATCGTGATCATCGTGCTGGTCTTCCTGTTCCTGATGAACCAGATGCAGGGCGGCGGCTCGCGCGTCATGCAGTTCGGCAAGTCCAAGGCCAAGCTGCTCACCAAGGACACCCCGAAGACCACCTTCGCCGACGTCGCCGGTGCCGACGAGGCGGTCGAGGAGCTCCACGAGATCAAGGAGTTCCTCCAGGAGCCGGCCAAGTTCCAGGCGGTCGGCGCCAAGATCCCCAAGGGCGTGCTGCTCTACGGCCCGCCCGGTACCGGCAAGACCCTGCTGGCGCGCGCCGTCGCGGGCGAGGCCGGTGTGCCGTTCTACTCGATCTCGGGCTCGGACTTCGTCGAGATGTTCGTCGGTGTCGGCGCCAGCCGCGTCCGCGACCTCTTCGAGCAGGCCAAGGCGAACGCCCCGGCGATCGTCTTCGTCGACGAGATCGACGCCGTCGGCCGGCACCGCGGTGCGGGCCTCGGCGGCGGCCACGACGAGCGCGAGCAGACCCTCAACCAGCTGCTGGTCGAGATGGACGGCTTCGACGTCAAGGGCGGCGTCATCCTGATCGCCGCCACCAACCGCCCGGACATCCTGGACCCGGCGCTGCTGCGCCCGGGCCGCTTCGACCGCCAGATCGCGGTCGAGCGCCCCGACCTCCAGGGCCGTCTGGACATCCTCAAGGTGCACCAGAAGGGCAAGCCGATCGCGCCCGACGTCGACCTCTCGGCCGTCGCCAAGCGCACCCCCGGCTTCACCGGTGCCGATCTGTCGAACGTCCTCAACGAGGCGGCCCTGCTGACCGCCCGCTCGGACAAGAAGCTGATCGACAACAACATCCTGGACGAGGCGATCGACCGCGTCGTGGCGGGTCCGCAGAAGCGCACGCGGATCATGTCCGACAAGGAGAAGAAGATCACCGCGTACCACGAGGGCGGTCACGCCCTGGTCGCGGCGGCCTGCCAGTACAGCGACCCGGTGCACAAGATCACCATCCTGTCCCGCGGCCGGGCCCTCGGCTACACCATGGTGCTGCCGGAGGAGGACAAGTACTCCACCACCCGCAACGAGATGCTCGACCAGCTGGCGTACATGCTGGGCGGGCGCGCGGCGGAGGAGCTGGTCTTCCACGACCCGACCACCGGTGCCTCGAACGACATCGAGAAGGCCACCGCCACCGCGCGGGCCATGGTCACCCAGTACGGCATGACCGAGCGGCTGGGCGCGATCAAGTTCGGCAGCGACAACTCGGAGCCGTTCCTGGGCCGCGAGATGGGCCACCAGCGGGACTACTCGGAAGAGGTCGCCGGGCTGGTCGACGAAGAGGTCAAGAAGCTCATCGAGTCCGCGCACAACGAGGCCTGGGAGATCCTGGTCGAGAACCGCGACGTGCTCGACAACCTGGTCCTGGAGCTCCTGGAGAAGGAGACCCTCAACAAGGAGCAGATCGCCGAGATCTTCGCCCCGATCGTCAAGCGCCCGGCCCGTCCGGCGTGGACCGGCTCCGCCCGCCGGACGCCGTCCACCCGCCCGCCGGTGCAGTCGCCCAAGGAGCTGGCGCTCACCAACGGCGCCGCCGCCACCGCCGAGGCCGGACCGGCCGACGTGGTGAAGCTCCCGCCGCTGCCGGTCGAGCCGCCCGCCGAGGACTGATCGGCAGCCACTGACCGGAATGGATGCCGCGTCACCGGGGTTTGTACCCTGGAGGCGCGGCATCCGTGCTGTTCAACCCTTGTTCGTCAACCAGTTAGCGAGGCCCGCATGATCGACCCGGTGACGCTCGACGGCCCGCCCGCCGTCGGCACCTTCGACCAGAAGCGGGCTGAGAACGCGATCCGCGAGCTGCTGCTGGCCGTCGGCGAGGACCCGGACCGCGAGGGGCTGCTGGAGACGCCGGCCCGGGTGGCGCGCGCCTACAAGGAGATATTCGCGGGTCTCTGGCAGGAGCCCGAGGACGTCCTGACCACCACCTTCGACCTCGGCCACGACGAGATGGTGCTGGTCAAGGACATCGAGCTGACCTCCGTCTGCGAGCACCACCTGGTGCCGTTCCGCGGCGTCGCGCACGTCGGGTACATCCCGTCCACCAACGGCAAGATCACCGGTCTGTCCAAGCTGGCCCGGCTGGTCGACGTCTACGCCCGCCGGCCGCAGGTGCAGGAGCGGCTCACCAGCCAGGTCGCCGACGCGCTGATGCGGATCCTGGAGCCGCGCGGGGCGATCGTCGTGGTCGAGTGCGAGCACATGTGCATGTCGATGCGCGGCATCCGCAAGCCCGGTGCCAAGACCATCACCTCCTGCGTGCGCGGCCAGCTGCGCGACCCGGCCACCCGGGCCGAGGCGATGAGCCTGATCATCGGTCGCTGACCGGGTCCAGCCCGGGCTCGTGCCCGTGTTCGGTGTGCGGCGGCGCCGGGGTGCCCAGCGCGTTGCGGCGCTCGGGCATCCGCAGCCGCACCATCCGCCGCCAGCCGTACAGCAGGTCGTACAGGTAGAGCGCGTGCACGCCGGCCGTGACCACGGCCAGCTGCCAGCGCGGCCACCGAAGGATCCGCGCCATCCGGGACGTCACCGCCAGGCCGACGTCCCGGTGGGTGCGGATCTCGCCGCGCGCGCTGGTCTCCAGCACGTGCCGGATGTACGGTCCGTGGCCCTCGGCGGCCAGCCGCAGCAGCTCCTCGTGGCAGTAGGCGAGGTGGTTGTCCTCGTCCGCCGAGATCATCCGCATCGCCCGGCCGAGGTCGGGGTTGTCCCCGTAGACCTTGACGAGCTGGCGCATCTGCTCGGCCGCGCGCTGCTCGGTGACCCGGCTGTGCGCCAGGTAGGTGATGATCTCGCGGTCGGTGAGCGGGACCGTGGTGGTCAGCCGCTCGTGGGCGAGGCCGACGCCCTGGCGCTCCAGCAGCATGCAGTAGTCGGCCTCGGCGGGGACGTCGACCTTCGGCAGGCCGCGCTTGTGGAGCAGCTGGGCGAAGATCCGGCCGTGCTTGCGCTCGTCGGCGCCGTGCCGGGCGATCTTCGGAGCGAGCACCGGGTCACGGGTGAGCTCGGTGATCCGCTCGTTCTCCCACCCGCCCTGGTCCTCGCCGCCGGCGGCGATGCTGCAGAACAGCTGGTAGGCCTCGTCGTTGCGGTAGATCTCGTCGAAGAGCGATCGGGTGCTGAGCATGGGGCCTCCTGCCCGGATCCGGGACGGCACCGGCCGTCGTTCGGCCGGGGCGGTCGAGATACGTCCCCCGTTGCGGCGGGCACCGTGCCCGACCCGCCGGTAGTCACCCGCCTGGGGGCGTCCGGGGTCAGCCGAGGTGGTGGCCCATCCACTCCAGCGAGGCGGGCAGCTCGCGCACCCAGCTCTCGAAGTTGTGGCCGCCGTCGTCCAGGTACATCGACTCCGCCTGGAACTGCGGATTGGCGGCGGCGACCTGCTGGGCCAGCTCGACGAACTGGACGGTCTGCGGGTAGTCGGCCTCCTTGCGGGTGGAGACCACCAGCATCGACACCGCCGGGGCGGGCAGGTTCTGCAGCCGCCAGGCGAGGTCGCTCTGCTCGGCCAGCGACCGGTCCCCGCCGAACAGGCTGCCGCCGGTGAACTGGTCCTCGTTGACCTTGAAGTCGGCGTGCAGCCCGCCCGCGCTGCCGAAGACGGACGGGAAGCGCATCGCCAGCCGCAGCGCGCAGCTGCCGCCGGTGGAGTAGCCGAAGACGCCCCAGGAGGCGGGGGAGCGGCCGATCCGGTAGGCGGAGCGCAGCGCCTCGGGCACGTCCTTGGTGAACCAGGTCTCGGTGCGCGGCCCGCCGGCGACGTCCACGCACTCGGTGTTGCGCGGCGGGGCGAGGGTCGGGCGGGCCAGCACCACGATCGACGGCTGCATCCTCCCGGAGCGCTGGAGCTCCGCGGCGGTCTGGATGACCGGCAGGTCCTTCATCAGATTGAGCGTGCTGCCGGGGTAGCCGGCGATGGCCAGCAGCACCGGGAAGCGGGTCAGGCCGAGCTTGGGGTCGAAGTACTCCGGCGGCAGGTAGACGAACATCTGATCGGACAGTCCGGTCTCCTTGCCGTTGATCCGGACGGACTCGACCTTTCCGGTCTCCTCGGGTGCCCCTTTGGGCAGGTCCCCCACCGTTTCCATGCCGCCCTCGTCGGTCGGCGCGAGCAGGGTGTCGTCGGCCGGGACGCCGCCCCTGTGGTTCTCGCTGCTGGTGAGGGCGAGCTTGGTGCCGCCGGGACTGAGCAGGTCGTCCCATGAGGTGTAGAAGCCGAACGCGTTGTTGACGCTGAGCGCCAGCACCGCCAGCACGGTGGCCTGAGTCACCGTCAGCATCACCACCCGCCCGAGGACCGGCAGCGGCCGCTGTCGAGCCAGCCTGGGCCAGATCCAGAGGGTGGTGAGGAGCGCCGCCGAACCCAGGGCAAGCAGCGAGTTCATCAGCGCGTCGCTGGTCAGTTCCATACCGTCGGCCTTCCGGTGGGACACTGTCGGTGCAGGCTTCATCGTCTGGCGGTGCGTCAGCGGGGGCCACCGCGGCTAGGCTGTCCGGACGCCGGGAGGGCCCCGGGAGGCCGACGGCGCCCAGACGCAACCGACGCCCTAAAATGCGGCGTCCACCGTACGTAGGACGTACGCGGGGGCCCGTCGCGCCACGCGGTGAGGGGCTCCGGCGCCCACCCCTCGGCTCAATTCGCAGTGCCCCCAGGGCGCCGGTTCACCCCTCGTTGCCGGTTCCTCGGTGTGCGTATTGCCAGATGAAGGAAAAGGCATGAAGGTCCATCACGGCTCCCGTCCAGGAGCGGCCGGACACCCCGACGCAGCCTCTACGCTGAATCCCCATGAGCGTTCCCGTGTCCGTTGAGCCGAGCCCCGAGCAGCCGCTGCGCCGTCGCGGCCTGCAGACGCTTCGTACCCAAGCGGCCGCCGTTCCGAGGGCCTGGCTCCCCGGCGCGGTCGGCTACGCCTGTCTGCTGATCGGGCTGGTGGACATCGCCAGCGCGGTGTTCCCCAAGCTCCGGCACACCAAGGTGCACACCTTCGCCGGACAGCTGCCCGGCGGCACCACCACGCTGGCCGCCGCCGGCACCCTGATGATCGGCCTGCTGCTGGTGCTGCTCGCGCACGCGCTGCGCCGGCGCAAGCGGCGCGCCTGGCGCGCGGTCTGCGTGCTGCTGCCGGTCGGAGCGGCGCTCCACCTGCTGCGCTGGCACCAGCTCGGCCCGGCGGTCATCTCGCTGGTGCTGTTCGCGGTCATGCTGGTCCACCGGCGCGAGTTCTACGCCAAGGCCGACCCCCGCACCCGCTGGCGCGCCGTGGTCAACCTGGTCGTGCTGGGGGCCGTCGGAATCCTGCTCGGCCTGCTGATCGTCAGTACCCGGACCAAGTACGAGCTGGGGCACCCGGGCCTGTACCAGCGGCTGGAGCACGTCGTCTACGGGCTGTTCGGCTTCGAGGGCCCGGTGCACTACAACTCGGACCGGATCGAGGACCTGGTCGGCTACCTGCTCGGCGCGATGGGCCTGATCACCGCCCTCACCACCACCTACCTGGCGCTGCGCCCGGAGAAGCCGAAGCCGGAGCTGACCGCCGAGGACGAGGAGAAGGTCCGGGCGCTGCTGGAGCGGCACGGCGAGCGCGACTCGCTCGGCTACTTCGCGCTGCGCCGGGACAAGAGCGTGCTGTTCTCGCCCACCGGCAAGGCGGCGATCTCCTACCGGGTGGTCTCCGGCGTCATGCTCGCCTCCGGCGACCCGGTCGGCGACGTCGAGGCCTGGCCCGGCGCGATCAAGGTGTTCATGGCGGAGGCCCGCGAGCACGCCTGGGTACCGGCCGTGATGGGCTGCAGCGAGGTCGGCGGCGAGGTCTGGACCCGCGAGGCGGGACTGGACGCGCTGGAGCTGGGCGACGAGGCGATCGTCGACACCGCGAGCTTCTCGCTCTCCGGGCGGGCCATGCGCAACGTCCGCCAGATGGTCAAGCGGATCGAGCGCAACGGCTACTCCTGCCAGGTCCGCCGGGTCGCCGAGCTGACCCGCGAGGAGAAGGCGCGGATCGCCGACGCCGCGGCCCGCTGGCGCGGCACCGACACCGAGCGCGGCTTCTCGATGGCGCTCGGCCGGTTCGGCGACCCGGGCGACGACGACTGCGTGGTGGTCACCGCCCACAAGGCGCCCGAGGAGGGCGAGGGCGGCGACGACCTCAAGGCCGTGCTGCACTTCGTGCCCTGGGGCACGGACGGCATCTCACTGGAGCTGATGCGCCGTGACCGGGCGGCCGACCCGGGTCTGAACGAGCTGCTGATCGTCGCCGCGCTGCAGGCCGTCCCGGCGATGGGGGTGCGCCGGGTGTCGCTGAACTTCGCGATGTTCCGCTCGGCGCTGGCCCGCGGCGAGCGGATCGGCGCCGGCCCGGTGCTGCGCGCCTGGCGCGGGCTGCTGGTCTTCCTGTCGCGCTGGTTCCAGATCGAGTCGCTGTACAAGTTCAACGCGAAGTTCCAGCCGGAGTGGGAGCCGCGCTTCCTGGTCTTCCCGAACAACCGCGACCTTCCCCGGATCGGCTTCGCCGCGATGCAGGCGGAGGCCTTCATCACCCTGGGCATGCCCCGCCTCGGCCGGAAGCCGCAGCGCGAGGGGCTGCTGGCGGACAGCGCCCGGCCGGAGGTCTCGGAGGCCGCCTGAGCCGTACGGCGAACCGCGCCGGCCCCCGTCGAGGACGTTCCCCGGCGGGGGCCGGCCGCGTCCCCGGGGTGGGTGCCGGGTGGCCGGGCGGGGGCGGTCAGATAATGGGGGTATGAGCAATTCGGCGCCCTTCCCGCTGCCGCCCGGACTGCCGCGGCTCGACCGCTGCGCCGTCATGGGCGTGGTCAACGTGACCCCCGACTCCTTCTCGGACGGCGGGCTGTGGCACGACCCCGCCAAGGCGATCGCCCACGGGCTCGCGCTGCGCGCCCGGGGTGCCGACCTGGTCGACGTCGGCGGCGAGTCCACCCGCCCCGGATCGCAGCGCGTCCCCGAGGAGGAGGAGCTGCGCCGGGTCGTCCCGGTGGTCCGGGAGCTGGCCGCCGCCGGGGTGGCGGTCTCCGTCGACACCATGCGGGCCTCGGTGGCCGAGCAGGCCGTCGCGGCCGGGGCGCTGGTCGTCAACGACGTCTCCGGCGGCCTGGCGGACCCGGCGATGGCCCGGGTGGTGGCCGAGACCGGCGCGCCGTTCGTGGTGATGCACTGGCGCGGGCAGTCCGCCGACATGGACCGGCTGGCCGTCTACGACGACGTGGTGGCCGACGTGGTCGGCGAACTCGCCGCCCGGGTCGAGGCGCTGCTGGCCGCCGGGGTCAAGGAGGAGCAGCTGATCCTCGACCCGGGGCTGGGCTTCGCCAAGACCTCCGCGCACAACTGGGCGCTGCTCGGCCGGCTGGACGCGCTCACCGCGCTGGGCCGCCCGGTGCTGGTCGCCGCATCGCGCAAGCGGTTCCTGGGTACGCTGCTCGCCGACCCGCAAACCGGGGAACCGCGCCCGGCCCGGGAGCGCGACGACGCGACCGCCGCGGTGTCGGTGCTGTCGGCTCGGGCCGGCGCCTGGGCGGTGCGGGTGCACGACGTGTCCGGCACGGCGGATGCCGTCCGGGTGGTCGCGGCCTGGCAGCGCGCCGCCCGGCAGGGGTGAGCGCTTGGCGAAGACGGGAGGGTCATGGCGGGTGACGGCAGGTTGAGCGGGGAGACGGCGGGCCGACGGGCCGGCGGGGCGGACCGGGAGGCGGTCCTGGCCGCCAACCGGGCGCTCTACGAGGCGTTGGAGACCGGCGACCTCGCGGCGGTCGAGGACGCCTGGCTGGGCGCCGGCGAGGCGGACGACAAGGGGGGCGTGGTCTGCGTCCACCCCGGGTGGCCGGTGCTGCGCGGACGGGCCCAGGTGACCCGGTCGTACATGCTGATCATGGCGAACACCGAGTACATCCAGTTCATCCTCACCGACGAGGAGGCGGAGGTGCACGGCGATGTGGCCCTTGTCACGTGCACCGAGAACATCCTTTCCGGCGGCGAGGCCGAACAGGAGGGCGAGCTGGGGCCGCTGGTCGGCGGAAAGGTCGTGTCGACCAATCTCTTCCGGCGCACCCCGGCCGGGTGGAAACTCTGGTCGCACCACGGTTCACCCGTTCTGACCAGCGCCGACGAGGACGACGAGGACTGATTCCCGGCTCCGGCGGGAAATCGCCGGAAAAGGTGGCCGGGTGGTGGCCGGGGAATTCCCGACTGGTCACCGAACGTTCACGTCAATCGCCATTCCGGTGTGCGTGGCGACGGTTCGTGCCGGGTAGGACGGTCAGGTGTTGTCGGCGCGCGCGGGTAGATTCGAAAAGGTCAGCGGCGGGCGCGACGCCCGTCCCCGCCCCGTCCGCCACGCTTGTCCGGGGCGGGGCCCGTCCGACTGGGAGCAGTGATTCGTTTGCTGGACCGCGTCACTCTGCGGGGCCTGCGTGCCCGCGGCCACCACGGCGTCTTCGAGCGCGAGCGGGCCGAGGGCCAGACCTTCGTGGTGGACCTGGTGCTGTACCTGGACACCCGCCCCGCCGCCGCGGGCGACGACCTGACCCGTACGGCGCACTACGGCATCGTGGCCGAGGAGGTCACCGCGATCATCGCCGGTGAGCCGGTCGAGCTGATCGAGACCCTGGCCCAGCGGATCGCGGACCAGTGCCTGAAGCACGAGCCGGTGGAGGAGGTCGAGGTCACCGTGCACAAGCCGGACGCCCCGATCACCGTGCCGTTCGACGACGTGACCGTGACCATCCACCGGACCCGCGGATGACCCGCACCGTCCGGCCGGTGCCCGCCGCAGGGCCCGTCCAAGCCATAGGGGAAGTCCGATGACCGCAAGTGACCCGACCGCCGCGCCGAGCGCCTTCGACCTGGAGCAGCGGGTGGACTCGGTCGACACCACCCTGCACAGCCAGCGCTTCGCCGTGATCGCCCTCGGCTCCAACCTCGGCAACCGCCTGGACACCCTGCAAGGGGCCGTGGACGCCCTCGCCGACACGCCCGGGCTGAAGGTCGAGGCCGTCTCCGCGGTGTACGAGACGGACGCCGTGGGCGGCCCCGCCGAGCAGCCCGCCTACTACAACGCGGTGGTGGTCCTCCGCACCTCGCTGCCGCCCCGCGACCTGCTGGAGCGCGGCAACGCGATCGAGGACGCCTTCGGCCGGGTGCGCACCGTCCACTGGGGCCCGCGCACCCTGGACGTCGACATCCTGGCCTACGAGGGCGTCGTCAGCGACGACCCGCAGCTGCTGCTGCCGCACCCGCGCTCGCACGAGCGGGCCTTCGTGCTCGCCCCGTGGCTGGACGCCCAGCCGGACGCCGAGCTGCCCGGCCACGGCCCGGTGGCCGGGCTGCTGGCGGCGCTCGGCGGCCCGGACGCCCAGGGCGTCCGGCGGCGCGACGACATCCGGCTGACCCTGCCGGAGTAGCCGCGGCCGGGCCCCGCGCACCGGCCCCCGCACGCCGGGCCCCGTACGCCGGATCCGCGCAGGCCGGGGAACTCGCACGGGGCCGCCGGCCGTACCCATAGGTGTCCGCCCCGGTCCGGGACCCCCCGGGCCGGGGCCCGGTACGGTGGCCTGACGCCGCCGTACCCGCCGCCCGGGAAAGGACCTCGTCCGAGTGAAGCCACTTCGCCTCCGTCTGCTGATCGGCATCACCGCCGCCGCGACGGCGCTGTCCTGGGCCGGCGCCAAGCTGTGGGCCTCGCTGGACACGCTGCCCGCGGTGCCGGGCGCGGCGCCGGTGGTGCTGGCCGCGGTGGCGGTGATCCTGCTCGCGACCGCGATCTCGCTGCGCTCGCGGCTCAAGGCGGCGCGTGAGCGGCAGCCCGGGGCGAAGCGGGTGGACCCGCTGGGCGCGGCCCGGGCGGTGGTGCTCGGACAGGCCAGCGCGCTGGTCTCGGCGGTGGTCACCGGCGTCTACGCGGGCGCCGGGATCCATCTGCTGGGCGAGCTGGACGTGCCGGCCCGCAAGGACCAGGCGATCACCGCCGGCTTCGCGGTGCTGGCCGGCGCGGCCGTGATCGCGGCGGCGCTCTGGCTGCAGCACGTCTGCCGGCTGCCGGAGAACCACGACGACCCGGGCGGCCACGGACCGGCGGCCACCCACCGCTGACCAGCTCTTTTTCGGTGATCTTGAGTGATTTTCCGGATGCGTCCGGTAAAACCGGCGCGCTGTCAAGGGCCGAACCGGACCCTGGGCTGACACGGCCCCAATTCGCACGCTAGTTTCTTGAGCATGTCTCGCGGACGCCACCGTCATTCCTCCGTCCTCGGCCGGGTCTTTCCCCCCACCGCCGCCGGCGTGCTCATCGTCGCCGCACTGGGGGCGCTGCTTTTCAGTCAGGACACCTCGCTGGTCCGCTCGGTGGGTGTGGCCGCGGTGCTCGCCACGCTCGGTTTCGCCGTCCTGCTGCGCCAGCGCGACCGGGCCGCGCGGGCGGCGGCCGAGGTCTCCGTCGCGCAGCGGCTGCGGGCCGAGGAGCAGTTCGAGGAGCAGCTCGCCGAGGCCGAGTACGCGGCCGAGGTAGCCGAGGAGCGGGCCACCCGGTTCGGGCGGCGGCTGACCGCCGAGAAGTCCCGGCTGGCGAAGGCCGAGACCGAGATCGCCCGGCTGCTCAAGGAGCGGGCCGTGACGGTCGCCGAGCAGGCGCTCAAGGAGGCCGAGGCGGCCCAGCGGGCGCTCGCCGCGAGCCGGCCCCGGTACCCGGCCAGCCCGGCCGCGTACGTCCGCGCGGCGGCCGTCCTGCGGCAACTGGAGCGGCGGGCGCAGCAGCAGGAGGCGCAGCGGGAGCAGGAGGCCCGCCGGGAGGCGGAGCGCGCGGCGGGTGCGGAGGTCGCGCTGCGGGCGCGGACGGCGCCCGCGACCACGTCCGCGCCGGAGGTTCCGGCGGCTACGGCCCGGCCGGTGCTGACGGCGACCGTCGGCCAGCTCGGCGGGGTGCCCGCCGTGCCGCCGGTGCGGGCGGCCGAGCGGCAGCGTCCGCGTCCGGCGGCCTCCCCGGCCCCGCGTCCGCAGGGCTTCAGCTTCTTCGGCCGCGGTTCCGGTGCGGCGGTCCGCCCGGCGGCTCCGGCGCCGGCCGTGCGCAGCGTCGAGGAACTGGGCGAGCGGGCGGACCTGGCGGACGTGGTCGGCGACGAGGCGATCGCCGCCCAGGCGCTGGAGCAGGCACAGGAGCAGACCCGGGAGCGGCCCGTGGTGCGGGCGGCGGCCGCGGAGGCGGAGACCCAGGTGCTGCCGCAGGTCCAGGACACCGCCCCCGGGGTGGTCGACCTGACCCCGCACGACGAGACCGAGCAGATCGAGGTCCCCGAGCTGCGCGCCTCCCGGTAGCGGCGGCGGGCCCCGGAAACGGCGCGGCGCCCGCCCCGCCGGGTGGCGGGACGGGCGCCGGACGGCCCGCGGGTGCGGGAGCGTCAGATCTGGACGCCGAAGTCCTGGGCGATGCCGGCCAGGCCGGAGGCGTAGCCCTGGCCGACCGCGCGGAACTTCCACTCGGCGCCGTTGCGGTAGAGCTCGCCGAAGATCATGGCGGTCTCGGTGGCGGCGTCCTCGGAGAGGTCGTAGCGGGCGATCTCGGCGCCGCCGGCGGCGTTCGCCACGCGGATGTAGGCGTTGCGGACCTGGCCGAAGTTCTGGGACCGGGTGACGGCGTCGTAGATCGAGACCGGGAAGGTGATCCGGGCGGCCTCGGCCGGCAGCGAGGCGAGGTTGACGTTGATCGCCTCGTCGTCGCCGGCGCCCTCGCCGGTGCGGTTGTCACCGGTGTGGACGACGGTGTTGTCCGGGGTGCTGGTGTTGTTGAAGAAGACGAAGTGGCTGTTGGACAGCACCTTTCCGTCCGCGTTCAGCACGATCGCGCTGGCGTCCAGGTCGAACTCGGCGCCGGTGGTGGTGCGGACGTCCCAGCCGAGGCCGACGGTGACCGCGGTCAGGCCGGGGGCCTCCTTGGTCAGCGAGACGTTGCCACCCTTGGAGAGGCTCACTGGCATGGTGTGTGCAGTCCCTTCGATTTGCTTGTTGCCGGGGATAACGCGGGAACCTGCGGAGATGGTTCCGCGCGGCCGGGCCTTTTCGGCCCGTTGGCAAGGTTTTGGGTATTCCCCCGTCAGACCCGTCGGAACCGGCCCTGGAGCTCCCAGACCGCCGGGTTGTCGGCGAGGTCCGGGTGCATGTCGAAGAGGTCGGCGAGGGTGTCCTGGAGGAAGTCGCGCGCTTCGCGGCGCAGGTCGCCGTGGCGCACCACGGCGGGCGGCTCGTCGGGCAGCCAGGTGGCGGTGACCTCGACCCAGTTGAAGCGGCGGGCGAAGCGCAGCAGCTCGGTGTTCTGGGTGAAGTCGAGGTCCGCGGTCTGCACCCGGGCCGCGCGGCCGCCGGCCGGGTCGCGGTCGAGTTCCTCGACGATGTCGCACAGCGCCCAGGCGAAGTCCAGCACCGGGACCCATCCCCAGGCTGTGGACAGTTCCGCGCCCTCGGCGTCGAGGTAGACGTCGCCGCAGAACAGGTCGTACCGCAGTTCGCGCACGCCCGCGGTCCGGTAGTCGGTCTGCGGGGGGTCGGGGAAGCGGTTGGAGAGGGAGTAGCCGAGCTCGATCACACGGACATTGTCGGGGCTGTCCGGTCCTGGCCGGATAACCGGGTGACCGGCGTGGCCCGGCGCGGGATGATGGGCGCATGCCCGAGCCCATCCGCGTACGGGGGTCGGTGGTCGTCCCGGACGCCGAGCTCGTCTGGCGCTTCTCGCGTTCCTCCGGCCCCGGCGGCCAGCACGTCAACACCTCCGACACCCAGGTCGAGCTGCGCTACGACCTGGCGGCCTCCGCCGCGCTGCCCGAGGTGTGGAAGCAGCGCGCCCTGGAGCGGCTGGCGGGCCGGCTGGTGGACGGGCGGGTGCTGGTGGTCCGGGCCTCCGAGCACCGCTCGCAGTGGCGCAACCGGGAGGTCGCCGCGGCCCGGCTGGCCTCGCTGCTCGGCGAGGCGACCGCGCCGCCGCCGAAGACGCGCCGGGCGACCAGGCCCAGTCGGGGCATGGTCGAGCGCCGGCTCTCCAACAAGCGGCACCGCTCCGAGCTGAAGCAGGGGCGGCGCGCCCCGCGCGGCGAGCAGTAGGCCGGGTCCGGCGTTCAGCCCAGGGTGCGGTAGCCGCCGCGGAAGTAGAGCAGGGGGCGGCCGCCCGGGTCGGGGACGGTGGCCTCCAGGACGCGGCCGAGCAGCAGGGTGTGGTCACCGGCGGCTATCCGCTGCTCGGTGCGGCACTCCACGGTGGCGAGCGCGCCGTCGATCAGCGGGGCTCCGCTGTGCGGGCCGCGGTGGTGCGCGGCGTCGGCGAACAGCAGCCGGTCGCTGAGCCGGCCCTTCATGGCGAACCGCGAGCCGAGCGCCTTCTGGCCCTCCGACAGCAGGGAGACGGCCCAGGTGTCGGTCCGGGAGAGCACCTCGTCCATCCGGGAGTCCTCCCGGACGGAGATCAGGACCAGCGGCGGCTCCAGCGACACGGAGAGGAAGGACGTGGCGGTCATGCCGATGTCCTCCCCGTCGTCCGGGTCGTGGACGGTCACCAGGCTCACACCGGCGGCGAGCTGGGAGAGCGCCGCCCGGAACTCGTCGGGGGTCGCTCGGGAGGCAGCTTCGGGCTGCGGGGACGGGTACACGTACCGCACGGTAGCCCGCGGCCGGGGGAAGCGACATCGGGCCCTGGTCGTAGGACCAGCGGCGCAGTTTCCGTTCGGCCCGCCGGGGCCGGGGAAAGGTTACGGTCCGCGCCCGGAGTCACTCCGAGGAGTGAAGGGGAGGGCCTGCCCGGGGTCAGTCGGCTACAGCCGAGGGGCCTCGCGGCCGACCACGGGATATGTGCCGATGGGCTTCTCTGTCCCGATATGGGACGGATGAACTGATTAAGGGTGCATTAGTCTTGTGTGATTTAAGTCACAAGTGCTGACCTATTGCTGACCGAGCGTGCCGAACGCTGTGCTCCCTGTGATTCAGTTCTTCTGGCAATCGGACGATAACCAATCAAGACCTATCCGAAGCAGCCGGGGAGCCCCCGCATGGAAGCCGAGTCGGAGCCGTACGTCCGTCTCGCGACCCTCCGCACCTTGCACCGGGTCGTGGCGGACCTCAACGCTGCCCGCAGCCTGGCGGGCACGCTGCAGGCCGTGGTCGAGGGCGCGGTGCACGGACTCGGTTTCGACGCCGCCGCGGTCAGCCTGGTGCGGCCGGACGGCGACCTCGTGGTGGCGGCCGTCTGGGAGCTGGAGGAGAGCGCCATGGGCGGCCCCGCCGTCCTGCTCGGCCAGGTCGGCTCCCGCGAGTCCTGGGACCGGCTGCTCGGCGTCAGCGACCACTGGGGCACCCTGCGCTTCCTCCCCTACGACCGCGGCTGGGCGGTCGCCAGCGACATCCCGCGCTGGATCGGGGACGGTCCGATGCCCGTCTACGCCAATGACTGGCACCCCGCCGACGGCCTGCTCGCCCCGATGTACAGCGCCGGCGGCGACCTGCTCGGCGTCCTCTCGGTGGACCGCCCGCGCAGCGGCAAGCGCCCCGGCGCCTGGACCCGCGAAGCCCTGGAGATGTTCTCCCTCCAGGCCTCCATCGCGATCGGCAACGCCCGGCTGCGCGCCGAGATGCAACGCGCGCTGGCCCGCCTGGAGAAGGAGCAGCAGGCGCTGCGGGCCAGCGAGGAGAGCTTCCGCCAGGCCTTCGAGTACGCCCCCAGCGGGATGGCCATCACCGAACTGCACGGCGCCGGGCGCGGCCAGCTGACCCGCGTCAACGACGCGCTCTGTCGCCTGCTCGGCCGCCCCCGGGCGGTGCTGCGCCAGCAGAGCTTCGCCGACCTCGTCCACCCGGACGACCGGGCGCTGCTGGAGCGCACCAGCGCCGAGAGCGGCCGGGCGGAACTGCGACTCTCCCGCCGGGACGGCGGCTACCAGTGGGTGTGCCTGCGGAACTCGATCGTGGCCGACGCCGCCGAGGGCCCGAGCTTCCTGCTCACCCACGTCGAGGACATCGAGGACCGCAAGCGGCACGAACTGCAGCTCGCCCACCGGGCCAGCCACGACGCGCTCACCGGCCTGCCGAACGGCGCCGAGCTCAAGGCCAGACTGGGGCGCCGGCTCTGCGGACAGCCGCAGGAGGCCGTCGCCGCCGGGCACCAGGGCGGTCCCGCCGACACCGGCCACGACGGCACGGGGTACGGCGCCGGGTACGGGAGCGGCGGGTACGGCGCGGCCGGCTACCCGGAGAGCCTGTTCGGCGACTCCTACCGTGCGGCCGGCCACGACGGCCCGGAGGCGGTGCCCGGCCACCGCCCGCCGGACGGATTCCCGGCGCCCGCCGTCGACGGCGCGGCCACCGGGGCGAACGGGTACGGCGAGCACGTGCACGCGGTGGTCCCGGCCGACCACGGTCCGGGCGGGGAGCTGCGCTCCGGCCCGTTCCGCTCGGGCTCCGCGGTGGCCTCCGTGGAGAAGGGGCTCGCGGTGATCTTCTGCGACCTCGACGGCTTCAAGTCGATCAACGACCGGTTCGGGCACAACGCCGGCGACGCCGTCCTGGTCGAGGTCGCCCGCCGGCTCAGCGCGGCCGTGCGCGACGGCGACACGGTGGCCAGGCTCGGCGGCGACGAGTTCGTGGTGCTCGCCGACGGCATCGGCCGCGACGAGGCGAAGGACCTCGCCCACCGGCTGCGCAACGCGATCATCCCGCCGATGCGGATAGACGGGCGGGGGATGCGGGTCGGCGTCAGCCTCGGCATCGGCTGGGCCGGCTGCGGGATGAGCATCGAAGAGGTCCTGCACACCGCGGACGAGCGGATGTACGACGAGAAGCGGGCCCGCGGCGGCGCGGTGCGCGGGGCCCGCGGCGAGCGCTCGCACCGGCGGGCCGGCTAGCGCGCGGCTCCTTCCGGGAGCGTCCGGGGCGGGCGGTTACCCGCCGGTTGTCAAGGGGTCTTTTCGGGGCGTCCGCGGCGGCAGGTAGGGTTCCGGGGTACGAGCGACCACGACCAGCGCCGACGGCACGGCAGCCCGGCGGCGCGACCGCGATGGGGGAGTTGACCACCGTGACCACCGCCGGCAGCAGCGGAGCGCCCCAGGGCCCGGAGGACGGCGCCCCGCAGGACGACGATCCCTTCGGCTACCTCTACCGTCCGGCCGACGGCGGCTCCGGTCAGCCGGCCGAGCCGCAGCAGGGTGTGCCGCGCACGCCCTACAGCCGACCGATGGAGGTCGGCCGCGCCCAGTACGGCCAGCCGCCGCGCCCGCAGCAGCCCTACCCGCCGCAGCCCGGCTACCCGCAGACCCAGCCGCAGCAGCCGTACCCGCCGCAGGGCGACTTCGGCTCCGCCCCGACCCAGCAGACCCGCTACGCCGAGCACTCCCGCCCGCAGCCTGGCGAGGAGCGGCCGCCGAGCGGCGGCCGGGGCAAGGGCGCGGTGATCGGCGCGGTCGCCGTGGTCGCGGCCATCGCGATCGGCGCCGGCATCGCGCTGTCCGGCGGTGCCGACGGAGGCAAGGACGAGGAGGCCAAGGGCGGTACCACCGCGGCGAGCGCCCCGGCCACCCCGGGCGGCGCCACCGGGAGCGCCGACCCGACGGGCGCCGCCGCGTCGGCCACCCCCTCGGCCACCGCCGCCGGCGGTCTCGGCCCGGTGGACGCCAGTCAGCTCCAGGGGCAGAACGCGCCGTCGGCGAACACCGTCAAGGGCACCAAGTCGGCCGACGGCAGCTACCTGACGCTCAACCCGGGAGGGACGGTCACCTGGACCGGCGACCTGGCGGCGGCGGGTACGTACAAGTTCACCGTGCACTACAACAACCCGGGCGCCGACGTCCGGGCGACCATGGCGGTCAACGGCAAGGACTGGCCGAGCGGCGCGAACCTGAAGAACTACTCGCCGGGCAAGGAGCCCGCCTCCTCCTGGTTCAACACCTACATAACCCCGCCGATGCAGGCGGGGACCAACACCATCGTGATCTCGCTGCCGCCGGGCAGCGGCACGATCCTGATCGACCAGGTGGTGCTGGAGGCGGCGTAGTCCCGCGGCCCGCCCCGAGCCCCGTGCGGGAGACGGGCGGGCGACCCCGCCCCGAGCCCCGTGCCGGAGGCGGGCGGGCGAACAACAGCCGCCCGTTCCCCGAGGGGAGCGGGCGGCCGTGTCGTCTGCGGGGCCGGGGTCGGTCAGGCGGCCGCGATCGGGGCGAAGCGGTCGCCGCCGGTGATCCACTCGCCGCGGCGCATCACGGCGACCAGGTCGTAGGTCGTGGAGTCGAGGACGGCGAGGTCGGCGAGCTTGCCGGGCTCCAGGCTGCCGATCCGGTCGGCGAGGCCGAGCAGCCGGGCCGGGACGGTGGAGAGCGACTCGACGGCCTGGTTCAGGGCGAGGCCGTTGACCGTCACCGAGCGCTTGAACGCCACGTCCAGGGTGAGCGTCGAGCCGGCGATCGCGCCGCCCTCGACCAGTCGCGCCACGCCGTCCTTGACCTCGACCTGGAGCGGGCCGAGCGGGTAGAGGCCGTCGCCCATGCCGGCCGCGCCCATGGCGTCGGTGATCAGGGCGACCCGGGAGGCGCCGGCGGTGCCGTAGGCGAGGTCGAGCACGGACGGGTGCAGGTGGACGCCGTCGTTGATCAGCTCGACGGTGACCCGCTCGTCCTCCAGCAGCGCCACGATCGGGCCGGGCGCGCGGTGGGCGATGCCGGGCATGGCGTTGAACAGGTGGGTGGCGACGGTGGCGCCGGCCTCGATGGCCTCCAGCGTCTTGGCGTAGTCGGAGTCGGTGTGGCCGACGGCGGCGATCACGCCGAGGTCGGCGAGCATCCGCACGGAGTCGAGGCCGCCGGGCAGCTCGGGCGCCAGGGTGACCATCCTGGCGTGCCCGCGGGCGGCGTCGACCAGCTTGCGCACCAGCGCCGGGTCGGGGTCGCGCAGCAGGTCGGGGCGGTGGGCGCCGCAGCGGTTGTGCGAGATGAACGGGCCCTCGAAGTGGATGCCGGCGAGGACGCCGTCCTCGACGAGCTCGGAGAGCACGGACGCCTGGCGGGCCAGGTCGTCGATCTCGCCGGTGACGGTGGAGGCGACCGTGGTGGTGGTGCCGTGCTCCAGGTGGGTGCGGGCGACCTGGAGGGCCTCCTCGGCGATGCCGGAGGAGTAGGACGCGCCGCCGCCGCCGTGCACGTGCAGGTCGACGAAGCCGGGGACCACGGTGTAGCCGGTGAGGTCGAGGTCGCCGGGCGTGGCGGAGCCGCCGAGAGCGGCGATCCGGTCGCCCTCGACGGCGAGGCGGTCGCCCTCGACGACGCCTCCGGGCAGGACCAGCCGGGCGCCGGTCAGTGCGAGTCGGTCCGCGGTCACGCGGTCACCTCCATGGAGAGCAGATCCCAGGCGAGCAGGCCCGCGCCCAGTGACGCGGCGGTGTCTTTGAGCATGGCGGGAACGATCTCGGGGGGCATCTGGAAGGTCAGCCGCTCGGTGACCGCCGCCCGCAGCGGGGTGAAGAGGGTGTCCCCGGCCTCGGCCAGCCCGCCGCCGACGATGACCCGGGACGGGTCGAGCAGGCTCTGGGCGAGGACGATGCCGTCGGCCAGGGCGTCCACCGCGTTCCGCCAGACCTCGACCGCGCGCGGATCCCCGGCGTCCACCGCGACGGCGCAGGATGCCGCGTCGGCGTCGGGGTCGCCCACGGCCTCGGCCCAGGCGCGGGAGACGGCGGAGGCGGAGGCGAGGGTCTCCAGGCAGCCGCGGGCGCCGCAGCCGCACTGCGGCCCGCCGGGGCGGACCACCACGTGGCCGATCTCGCCGCCGTAGCCGTGGGCGCCGCCCTCGATCCGGCCGTCGATGCCGATGGCGCCGGCGATGCCGGTGCCGAGGGCGATGAACAGGAAGCGCCCGACGCCCCGGCCGCCGCCGAGCCGGCCCTCGGCGAGGCCGCCGGTGCGCACGTCATGGCCCAGCGCGACCGGCATCGTGCTGCCGTCCGGACCGGCCAGGCGCTCACCGAGCAGCTTGCGCAGCGGCAGGTCGCGCCAGCCGAGGTTGGCGGAGAAGACCGCGATGCCGTGCTTCTCGTCGATCGTCCCCGGGACGGCGACACCCGCCGCAAGGGGCGCGGCGCCGAAACGGCTGCGGCCTTCGTCCGCCAGGTCGGCGGCGAAGTCGAGGATGGCGGCGACCACGGCGTCCGTGCCGTGCTCCCGCCCGGTCGGGCGGCGTGCTTCGAACAGCACGGAGCCGTCCTGGGCGAGCAGCGCGGCTTTCATGCCGGTGCCCCCCACATCGAGTGCGATGACGTGCTTCACGGAGGACAGTTTCCCTTGACCAGGTCTAAGAGGTCTAGTCCAGTTGTCGGATTGGTCTGGTCCAAAGGGGTGAGCTTTGTCGCAGAAGCGTGCGGTGTGAGGCACTTTGCGCGAACCCCTCGACGGGCCCCCGGGTGGAGGCGGGGACGGGTTTGGCGGGTCGGATCCGCGGATTTCGTTGCGTGCTGCGCAACAACTCCCGCACTTCGATAACTACCCGGCGTCCGGGCCCCGGAGGTGTGGACCACCGTGTGCCCGGTTTGGCACCCTTGCGGCCTCCCACGGCCGGATCCGCCCCCCTCCGATCCGGTTCGTTCCACCCCAGGATCCCCCTCGAAGGCGGTACCCGCGTTGGACAGACGCGCCCAGGTCCCCACCCGGTCGTTCGGCGTCGTGCTGGCCGGAACCCTGGCCGGAGCACTGGTGCTCACCGGCTGCGGCGGCCAGGACGACGGCCCCGTCACCCTCAGGCTGGTCGCGGCCGACTACGGCGAGAGCGCGGAGACCAGCTCCAAGCTGTACTGGGACGACCTCGCCCGCCGCTTCGAGGCCGCCAACCCGGGGATCAGGGTGAACGTCGAGGTGTCGAGCTGGACCGACATCGGCAAGCGGGTCGACGACCTGGTGCGCAGCGGCAAGTCGCCCGACCTGGTGCAGACCGGCGGCTTCGCCGACCAGGTCGCCGCCGACCGGCTGTACCCCGCCGCGGACGTGCTCTCGCTGGAGACCCAGGCCAACCTCAAGGAGTCGTTCTCGCACGCGGGGCAGGTGCTCGGCACGCCGTACGGCATCCCCTTCGTCTCCTCCTCCCGGGTGCTCTTCTACAACAAGGCGGTCTTCCAGAAGGCCGGTGTCACCCAGCCGCCGGCCACCTGGAACGAGCTCAAGGCGGCCGCCGAGAAGATCAAGGCCAAGGTCCCGGGCGTGGTGCCGTACGGGCTGCCGCTCGGGCCCGAGGAGGCGCCCGCCGAGTCGATGCTCTGGACGCTGAGCGGCGGTGGCAGCCTCTCCGACGACGTCGGCAACTACACCATCGACAGCTCCCAGAACCAGGCCACCTTCAACTGGCTGAGGACCAATCTGGTCACCACCGGTCTGACCTACCCCGAGCCCGGCAAGATGAATCGCACCCCGGTGTTCAGCGACTTCGCGGCCGGCAAGGTGGCGATGCTCAACGGCCACCCGACACTGCTGCGGATGGCGGCCAAGGGCGGGATCGACTTCGGCACCGCGCCGATCCCGAAGAAGGACGGCCTGGCGAAGACCGGCAGCCTCGGGGTGGCCGACTGGATGATGGCGTTCAAGGCCAACGGGCACCGGAACGAGATCCGCAGCTTCCTCTCCTTCGTCTACACGAAGGAGAACCAGCTCAAGTTCGACGAGACCTACAACCTGCTGCCGGTCACCCAGGACGCCTTCGACGCGATGACCGAGGACCCCGGGCACGAGGACCTCAAGCAGTTCGCGGCGGGCCTGGGCAACGCGAGCTTCTACCCGTTCGGCGACCCGGCCTGGGTGGAGGTCTCCAACCGGATCAAGGCCGGCATCGGTCCGGCGGTGACCGGCGACGCCAGGCCGGTGCTGGAGGAGCTCCAGCAGGCGGCGGTCAAGGAGGCGGCCCGGCTCCGCAAGTGAGTCCGGGCCGGGCGGGCGTCCGCGGGCGTCAGTAGCTGATCGTGTAGACCTTGCGGAGCGTCTCGTGCACGGTCCAGGTGGTGCGGTCGCCCGCCCGCAGCACCCCGCAGACGCCCGGGCCGAGCTCCAGCGTCGGGCCGCCCTCGACCTCGACGGTGGCCCGGCCGCTCAGCACCGTGAACACCTCGTCCGCCTCGACGTCGGTGGCCACGCCCGGGGTGATCTGCCAGACGCCGCTCTCCCCGGCGGCGGACCCGGTGAGCACCAGGGCGGACACCTCGGGGGTCCCGGAGACGATCTGCGCCGGGTCGAGCGGGTCGGGGACGAGTGCGGCGGTCGGGACGTGCAGGGCGAAGGCGGTGGTCGGCATGCTGGTCATGGGGCCGACGCTAGCGGCCGGCCCGGGGCCGCACAGGACGCAGAGTGTGTCGGGTCCGCGGGGGAGAATGACACTCCGTAGCGATGGACGGAGGTGGGCCCGATGGGCGCGGACGAGGAGACGGCACCGGAGCCGGGCGCGCCCGGCGGCCTGGACGAGCGGGACCGGGCCGTGCTGGCGCTGGAGGCCCGCTCCTGGCGGACGGCCGGCGCCAAGGAGCGCGCCGTCCGGGAGGAGCTGGGGCTCTCCAGCACCCGGTACTACCAGCTGCTGAACGCCCTGCTGGACCGGCCGGAGGCGCTGGCGCACGCGCCGGTCCTGGTCAACCGGCTGCGCCGGGTGCGGGACGCCCGCCGGGCGGCCCGCTAGCCGGGCGGCACGGCCCGACGGGTGACCTCGGGCCGGGGTGGGTACGGTGCCAGGCATGGGCCTTGCCGAGATGACGCGACCGCTGACGGATGCCGGGCGCGCGGGGCTGGCGGCGCTGCTCGCCGCACCGCGCGACGCCGTGATCGCCCTCGACTTCGACGGGACGCTGGCACCGATCGTCCCCGACCCGAGCCGGGCCAGGGCGCACCCGGGCGTGGTGCCCGCGCTGCGCGCGCTGGCACCGCACGTCGGCACGGTCGCCGTGGTGACCGGCCGCCCGGCCGAGCTGGCCGTGGAGTACGGCGGGCTCGCCGGCCTCGCCGGGGTGGTGGTGCTCGGGCACTACGGCGCGGAGCGCTGGGAGGGCGGCGCGCTGACCGCGCCGCCGCCGCACCCGGGCGTGGCCGCGGTGCGCGAGCGGCTGCCGCGGCTGCTGGCGGAGCTCGGGGCGCCGGAGGGCACCTCGGTGGAGGACAAGGGCCGCTCGGTGGCCGTGCACACTCGGCGCGCCGCCGCCCCGGCCGCCGCGTTCGAGCTGCTGCGCGGGCCGCTGGAGGGGCTGGCGGCCGGGCACGGGCTGGTGGTGGAACCGGGACGGCTGGTGCTGGAGCTGCGGCCGCCGGGGGTGGACAAGGGGGCGGCGCTGACCGGGCTGCTGCGCGAGCGCGGCGCCCGCTCGGTGCTCTACGCGGGCGACGACCTGGGGGACGTCCCGGCCTTCGCGGCGGTGGAGAAGCTGCGCGGCGAGGGCCTGGCCGGGCTGCTGGTGTGCAGCGGCGCGGTGGGCGACGTGCCGGACGCGCCGGTTCGCGAGCTCGCCGACCGGGCGGACCTGGTGGTCCAGGGCCCGGCCGGCGTGGTGGAACTGCTCGGCGCGCTGGGGGAGGAGCTCAGCGCAGGGCGTTGAGCTGGTCCAGGAACCACTGCTGGGGCGGCAGCGCCGTCGAGGCGGCGGCCAGCCGCTTGGTGCGGTCGGCTCGCTCGCCGGCCGGCATGGTGAGCCCGGCGTGCAGCGCTTCGGCGGTGGCCACGATGTCGTACGGGTTGACGCTCAGCGCGTCCTCGCCGAGTTCGGCGTGCGCGCCGGCCTCCCGGGACAGGACGAGCGCGCAGCCCCCGTCGGAGACCACCGGGACCTCCTTGGCGACCAGGTTCATGCCGTCCCGGATCGGGTTGACCAGGGCCACGTCGGCCATCCGGTAGGCGGCCAGCGAACGCGGGAAGTCGTCGTCGACGTGCAGGATCAGCGGCGTCCAGTCCGGCGTGCCGAACTCCGCGACGATCTCGGCGGCCAGCGCCCGCACCTGCTCGGTGTAGGCGCGGTACTCGGCGAGGTCGGTGCGGGACGGGTAGGCGAAGGCGATGTGCACCACCCGGTCGCGCCACTCGGGGCGGGTGCGCAGCAGGTGCCGGTAGGCCAGGAAGCCGCGGACGATGTTCTTGCTCAGTTCGGTGCGGTCGACCCGCACCACGGTGCGGCGCTCGCCGACGGCGGTGCGCAGGGCGGCGAGCCGCTCCTCGACGTCCGGGCGGTGGGCGCGTTCGCGCAGGAAGCCGGCGTCGGCGCCGAGGCCGTGCACGCCGAGCGCGGTGGTGCGGCCGGCGTACGTGACGGTGAGCGCCTCGCGGTCGACCGCCGCGCCGAGGAACCGTTCGCAGCAGTCGGCGAAGGCGAGCGCCCAGCGGCGGGTCAGGAAGCCCGCCCGGTCGGCGCCGAGGATGCCGGTGAGGACGGTGGCGGCGATGTCGTCGGGCAGCAGCCGCAGGTACTCGGGCGGCGCCCAGGGGGTGTGCGAGAAGTGGCCGATCCGCAGGTCGGGGCGGGCGGCCCGGAGCAGCGCCGGGACCAGTGAGAGGTGGTAGTCCTGCACCAGGACGGCGGCGCCGGGGGCGGCCTCGGCGGCGAGCGCCTCGGCGAAGGCGGCGTTGTAGGCGGTGTAGGCCTCCCACTCGGTGCGGAAGCCGGCGTCGAAGGCGGGGGCGGTCGGGGTGTTCCAGAGCAGGTGGTGGACGAACCAGAGGGTCGAGTTGGCGATGCCGTTGTAGGCGCGGGCGAAGGTCTCCGGGTCTATGTCCAGCATCCGCACGGCCTGCCCGCCGACATCGTGGCCGGCCCGGTCGAGGCGGCCGTCCGGGGCCTCCCGGGCGGCTCGTCGGTCGGCGTCGGAGAGGGCGGCGCAGACCCAGACGGCGTCCGGGTCGTCGATGGCGGAGAGCCCGGAGACCAGGCCTCCGCCGCCTCTGCGGAGGGTCAGCGTGCCGTCGTCCGCGGTGCCGAAGGACACCGGCCCCCGGTTGGACGCCACCAGGACGGCGGCGGCGCCGGTCGGATTCGAACGCTCGGTCGTGTCAGGGCCCATGGTTGGTTGGTTGCCGGGGGTCCGGGGCGGCAAACCCGTCGGGCCCGTCTCGTGCGTCAGGGCGGACCCGGGCCGGCCCACGGGACAGGGCCCGTCAGCGCCGGGTGGCGTACTCGGGGACGGTGTGCATCGGGGGGCGTTCGGTGGCGGTGACGGGGTGGGTGTGGGCGGTGAAGGCGCGGGTGCCCGGGTCGCGGGTGAACTGGGTGAGCCGCGGGTGGACCAGATCGGCGGAGGCCTTGAGCCGGTGGGTGCGGTCGAGCCGTTCCAGCGCGGTGCGGTAGATGGTGGCGGCCATCCGGCCGAGCGCCTGGCCGTCCTGGTGGCGGTGGTGGCGCACGCCGACGTCCACCTGGGCGAGCGCGTCCAGGCCGACCGTCTCCAGGGCGTCGACCAGCAGGCCGAGCTCGACGCCGTACCCGGTGGGGAAGGGCAGCCGTTCGAGCAGCGAGCGCCGGGCGGCGTACTCACCGCCGAGCGGCTGGACGAAACCGGCGAGTTCCGGCCAGTGCAGGTTGAGCAGCGGGCGGGCGACCAGCTCGGTGACCCGGCCGCCGCCGGCCGGCACGACCGCGCCGTCGGTCTCCAGCGGCCGGTCGTACATCGCCTTGACCAGCTGGATGTCCGGCTCGGTGAGCAGCGGGCCGATGATGCCGGAGACCAGGGCGGGGTCGAACTCGCGCAGGTCGGCGTCGACGAAGCAGACGATCTCGCCGCGGGTGACCAGCAGCGAGCGCCAGAGCACCTCGCCCTTGCCGGGGGCGGCGGGCAGCCGGGGCAGGATCGCGTCGCGGTGGACCACGGTGGCGCCCGCCTCGGCGGCGACCGCGGCGGTGGCGTCGGCGGAGCCGGAGTCGACCACCACCAGCTCGTCGACCAGCGGCAGCCGCTCCATCAGCTCGCGGCGGATGACCCGGACGATCTCGCCGACGGTGGCCTCCTCGTCCAGCGCGGGCAGCACGACGCTGACCGTGCCGGCCGGGCCGAGCGCCCGCTTGGCCGCCGGCAGGGTGTGCACCGGGCGGTCGGCCGCGCTCCACGAGCGACGGCGCAGCCAGGACGCCGTCTCGGGGAGGAGCTCGGGGGTCGGTTCGGCGGGCAAGGTGCTCTCCTCGGCGGGGTCGGGTACGGGGTCCGTGGGACGGGGCATCTCGCGTGGCGGACGGTGCCGTTCGGGGTTGACGCCTTCGGATACAGTCTTCGTACAGCGGTCGGACCTTCGCACGCCGGGGTCGCCGCTGAGCAGGACCACAACTTCACAGAGCTCATCCAGAGGGACTGAGGGAACGGCCCGTTGACGTCCCGGCAACCTTCTCGCGCGGTCGGCATATGCCCCGGCGGGACAGGTGCCAATTCCGGCCCGGGCGCGACCGCGTCACGGGGAAGATGAGGAGAGAGGCCTCCACTCATGGCTATCGACACCGCCGCACCCGTCACCGTCGACCTCGGTCCCGCCGCCCAGCTTTCCTGTCGGGAATGCGGCACCAGGTTCCCGCTCGGCCCCAGCTTCGCCTGCCTGGAGTGCTTCGGCCCGCTGGAGATCGCCTACGAGTTCGGCAGCGAGGGCGCCGAGGAGCTGCGCAAGCGGATCGAGGCCGGTCCCGCCTCCATCTGGCGCTACGCGCCGCTGCTGCCGGTGCCCGCCGACGTCGCGTCCAAGCCGAACCTCAACCCGGGGTGGACCCCGCTGGTGAAGGCCGACAACCTGGGCCGTGAGCTGGGCTTCACCGCGCAGCTGCACGTCAAGGACGACTCCGGCAACCCGACCCACTCCTTCAAGGACCGCGTGGTGGCCTGCGCCATCGAGGCGGCCCGCGCGTTCGGCTACACCACGCTGTCCTGCTCCTCGACCGGCAACCTGGCCGGCGCGGTGGGCGCGGCGGCGGCCAGGGCGGGCTTCCGGTCCTGCGTGTTCATCCCGCACGACCTGGAGCAGGGCAAGGTCGTGATGGCCGGGGTGTACGGCGGCGAGCTGGTCGGCATCCAGGGCAACTACGACGACGTGAACCGGTTCTGCTCGGAGCTGATCGGCGACCCGGCCGGCGAGGGCTGGGGCTTCGTCAACGTCAACCTGCGGCCGTACTACGGCGAGGGCTCCAAGACGCTCGCCTACGAGATCTGCGAGCAGCTGGGCTGGCGGCTGCCGGAGCAGATCGTGATCCCGATCGCCTCGGGCTCGCAGCTCACCAAGATCGACAAGGGCCTGCAGGAGCTGATCAAGCTCGGCCTGGTCGAGGACCGGCCGTACCGGATCTTCGGCGCCCAGGCGGCGGGCTGCTCGCCGGTCTCGGCCGCGTTCAAGGCCGGCCACGACGTGATCCGGCCGGTCAAGCCGGACACCATCGCCAAGTCGCTGGCGATCGGCAACCCGGCCGACGGCCCGTACGTGCTGGACATCGCCCGGCGCACCGGCGGCGCGGTGGAGGACGTGACGGACGAGGAGGTCGTGGCCGCGATCCGGCTGCTGGCCCGCACCGAGGGCATCTTCGCGGAGACCGCGGGCGGCGTGACGATCGGCGTGCTCAAGAAGCTGGTCGAGACCGGTCAGCTGGACCCGTCGAAGGAGACCGTCGCGATCAACACCGGTGACGGCCTGAAGACCCTCGACGCGGTCTCGGACGCCGGGATGACCGCCGTGATCCGGCCGACCCTGGAGTCCTTCCGGGACGCCGGCCTGGCCACCGCCTGACCCCCGGGCCCCCGCCCCCCCCCCGCAGGCTCCACCCGCCCGTCCCCGCCCCGCCCCGCGCGCCCCGCAACGAGGAGACCCCCATGAGCGCCAACGTCCGAATCCCGACCATCCTGCGCACCTACACCGGCGGCGCCAGCGAGGTGCCCGCCGAGGGCGCCACGCTCGGCGAGGTCATCGCCGACCTGGAGAAGAACCACGCCGGGATCGCCGCGCGCATCCTGGACGACACCGGCAAGCTGCGCCGCTTCGTCAACGTCTACGTGAACGACGACGACGTGCGCTTCGCCGAGGGCCTGGCGACGGAGATCAAGGACGGCGCGAACATCTCGATCATCCC